>JAIWOJ010000027.1 GCA_020216965.1 Prosthecobacter sp. | reverse complement strand
TTTTGTGTGCGGCACTCTGGCTGGGCGGCGTGTCTATTTCCTGCCCAGGCATGGGCGGGGGCACCGCATCCTGCCGACGGAGCTGAACCATCGGGCGAACCTGTGGGCGCTGCGCTCTCTGAATGTGCGCTGGATCATCGCCGTGACGGCGGTGGGGAGCCTGAAGGAGGAATACCGCCCGCGTGATGTGCTGCTGCCGGATCAGTTTTTCGATCGCACGAGCCGCCGGGAGCACCACACGTTCTTCGGTCAGGGGATCGTGGGCCATGTGGCTTTTGCAGACCCCATCAGTGCGGGGCTACGCAGGCTGCTGCGGGATGGGGCGCTGGCCTGTGGGGCACGGGTGCATGATGGCGGCACCTATGTGAATATGGATGGCCCTGCCTTTTCCACACGCGCAGAATCCAGGGCCAATCGGCAGCTCGGCTTTGATGTCATCGGGATGACGAACCTGCCAGAGGCAAAGCTGGCGCGGGAGGCGGAGATCGCCCTGGCCACCCTGGCGATGATTACTGACTACGATTGCTGGAAAACGGATGAGGAGCATGTGACGGCAGAGGCCGTGATGGCCCATGTGGCGGCCAATGCTGCCATGGCGAAGGCGGTGCTGGGGCGTGTGATCCCCTGCATCCCTCTGGAGGCTGACTGGCCTGAACACCGCGCCCTGGATGGTGCGCTGATGACCCCACGGCACCTGTGGCCGGAGGAGACGGTGGCTCGCCTACGGCCGCTGCTTGAGCGTTTTTTGTGAGACGGGGTCAGCCTAGTTTTTGCCGGCGGCCTCCCGCTCTTTCTTATGCGGGCAGAATCCTGTGCGGGCTAGCTCATCACAGCGTGCCTCGATGCGCATGGACTTCATCTGGGGATGAAAGCCGAGCCTGCGGGTGATGCAGTCATGCAAGAGGGCTGCATTGTCGTCTTCAAACTCGACGACGCGGTCGCAGTCGAGGCAGATGAGGTGATTGTGCTGGGGTTTGTCGAGGAAATTGGGGTCGTAATAGGTCTGATCGCGCCCAAAATCGACCTCACGGAGGAGCCCACATTCCACCAGGAGCTGGAGGGTGCGGTAAATCGTGGCGCGGGAGATGGTGCGATCCAGCTTGCGGGCCTTTTCCAGAAGGTCTTCGGCATTGAAGTGATCATCCGTGGCAAAGGCGGCCTCGACGATGACCTCCCGCTGACGAGTGCGTCTGAGTCCTGAAGACGCGAGATGCGCCTCGAGCCTTTCTTTGATGCGGGAGTCCATATTGAGACGAGCCTAACTTAATTGAGACTGATGGCAAGAAAGGATGTGATGCTCCATGGTCCTTTTATCCCGGATGCCCCTTTTCTCAGGGGCGCTCCACTGCCTGTGCCGCTTTTCCAAAGCGCAAAATCCAGCCGAGCAGGGCCTTCATTCGGCCTGACTGGGTGAAGCGTGCGCTGAGACGCCAGTGTTCGGTGAGATCGTAGGCGGCCTGCACGCTGTCGTTGCTGCGGTCTGCGCCAGAGGGGTTGAAGGTGAGGTGAAGGCGGGGGGGCTCTTCGCGGACGACCTTTTTTTTCTGGAATGTTTTTCGGTAAAGCTCGCTGATGAAAAGGAAGGCAGCCCGGCTCGCCGCCTCGGCAGCGAGATCGCTGCCGCTGCCGTTGAGGGTGGTGCCGGTGCCGAGCAGGGTGACGATGTCTGCCTCACTCATGGGCGGTGTGCTGGTAAAGCGTGTTTTGGGGTTGCTGGCGTCCCCGTAGATGAAGAGGGCGATGTCGTTGCTGCCGATGCGTGACTCGCCACGGATGTCCAGGGCGGGGTCAAAGGGCTTGAGGGGATTCAGTGTGACGACGCCCTGGGTGATTTTGACGAGGCTGAAGGGTAGCTTGAGAAGCAGGCGGTCGATGTGAGCCCCGCCCGTGAGCTGAGGTGCTGCCCCGGTGCCGCCCAGCCGCACGTCCGCAGAGATGGCTCCGTTGGCAAGATTGCCTGAGATCAGCAGGGGATCGCGCGTCATGACCCGGAGGTCAAAGGTCCAGTCTTTAAGCATGGGCGGCAGCTCTAGCTTGGCCTCACTGCGCTGGGTGTTCACGGGCACCGGGGGCACATCGGCGGGCAGCTTTAGCACGGGCATGAGGTCGATTTCCTTAAAGACACGGCCACGCACGGCCTCCACCAGCCCAGAGAGGCGGGCTTGCTGCAGGCTACCCAGGCAGGTGAGGTCCGCATTGGCCCGCAGGGAGGTCGTGGGATCACGAAACACGAGGGCTTCACGCGCCTCGAGTTTGAGATTCAGGCCGGGATTTTCGGGGGCTTCTGCGTCCACCGTTCCAGCGAGCTTAACCCGGCCACCGGCTAGCATGAGGGAGAGATCCTCCACGCTCAACAAACGGTCCTTCAGGCGCAAGCGGGCGCGCACATCACGCACGGAGGGCATGTCTGCCTTGGCCCAGGTGACTTCTGCGGCGTCAAGGTCCAGCGCAGCCTGAATGACTGGCCTGGCGAGGGTTCCAGAGGCATCGGCGCTCAGTTTGAGCCGTGCGGGTAGGTTTTTGATCTGATCAGGCGCATATTCGCGGAGAAAACCCAGATCGCTCTCTGGGAGGCGTAGGGCCACTTGCAGGGGCAGCTCCTGCAAGAGCTTGGGATTCTGGATCAAAGCGGCGGCATCAAGCGGCACGGCGGCCTCCAGGGTCAGGGGCTGAAGTGGTGGCTGGATGAGCTTGAGCAGAGACTTGAGGCGGCCGGCGCTGAGGGTGGTCGCGAGATCGAGCGCGGCTGGGCGGAAGGCTTTCGGTGCTTGTGGCACCTTCAGCTCCCGCAGGTTCACGTTGACGCTGCCATGGAGGGTTTCGAGGCGGCCCTGAAGGGTGATTTCTGCACTCAACATGCCAGGTGGGATGCCCTTCACACCGACGGCGGCCAGGATTTCATCTAGCTGGAGGGCTTCTGCCTTGAGCGCGAGCTGGATAGGCTGGCTCTCCTGCGGGTCAGGCTGCATGAGATCATAAGGCACGCTGGCGTGGCCTTGCAGCAGCGGGGTGTCTTTTTGCCAGAGCTGTAGCTTGGAAAGCTGGGCGTTCTTTTCATCCATCTGGCCCTGGAGCACCAACCTCCACGGTCCGAGCTTGGTTTCCAGAGACTGCAAATCCACTCGGGTGCCCGCAAAGGCGGCATCTAGAGTCAAATCCGCAGGCTCAGGGAGGGGGGCAGGCTGCACACGGCTGGCGGTCAGGCTGGCGCGACCGTGGCAATTCCAAGGCAAGAGGCTGCCCTGGGCATTGATGTGGCTAAAAAGGCTGCCTGACCGGATCTCGGGCGCGCCTAGACTCACCAGCAGGGCATTGAGCTGTGGCAGTGTGGGGAGCGTGATCTGGCCTTGGGCCTGAAAGTCATGGGGAGCTTTCATCCCTAGCGTGGCGCTCAGGCCGAGGTGATTTTCCTCATCCAGGCGCACCTGGCATGGGCTTAGGTGGAGTTTCCCCTCCTTTGCCTGTGCCTGGAGGGAGAGGTGTGGCAGTGGGCTTTCGCCAAAATACGCTTCTTCGAGGGTGAGGTGGATTTCGCCTGCCCCATGGTCCATCTGCCCCTGGCTGATTTCTTGGATGCTCAGGTTGGCATGGCCTTCGAGCAGGAGTTTCCCCCGCACGGGCTGAGGAGGCGATGGCAGGCCGAGGGTGGCGACGAGCTGAGTCGGATCTTGGATCTGCACCTTCCAGGCGGCCTGCACCGGCATGGTATCCTGCATTTGCATGGTGGCCTTGAGGCTGACTTCATTGCCTTCCCCCAAACGCAGCGCCGGGAGCTCCAGGTGCGCTTGCTGTCCGTCCATGCTGAAGGCGACAGCTAACTCTGGCAGGCGGTAAGTTTCATACGCCAAGGTTTCTCCGTGCACCTGGCCGGTGACTTGGGTGATGGTAGGCCCACGGCCTTCCGCTTTTGCCTCAAGCCCCAAGCGCCCTGTGGCGGGCGGCGGGTGGAGCAGCAGTTGGCTGGGATCGGTGAGGCTGGCTTTTACCGCCGCCGTCCAGGCGGTCTGGGGCCAGTCTTCGATCTTGTCTGGCAAGGTGGCCTGGGCCGTCACTTCCACCCGGTTGCTGCCCCGCATCACGGCGAGGGGCTTTAGCTCAGCCCTGGCGTCTTTGATGTCCAGTGCCAGTGTCACTTGATCCAAAAGCACTCCCGCCGCGCGGAGGTTGGCGACTTCGAGCTGGCTACGGAGCGTGAGTTTCGGCGGCTGGGTGGGGTCTCCCTGGACCTTCATTTCCAGCTTTCCTCCGTCAAACTGCACGTCCTTGGGCAGACCCAGCGCTTGCATCTCTTGCGCGCGTAGCTCGCTGAGCTGCACATCGGCCTGGACATGCAGCGGTTCCGCAAAGAGGCCCGTGACCTCTGCCTGCGTGTGGAACTTGGCTGCGCCAAGATGCGCCGTGATTTGGGCGAGGATTCGGCCTGCCTCAAACTGGGTGACATCCAGCCGCAGTTCATCCAGCACCCCATCGCGCGGCAGGGTCAAGCCACGGATGACGAGTCGGCGCGGCTGCCAGTCGATGCTGGCTTTGAGCCGTTCCAGGTTCAGCCCCTCGGGCTCAATGCGCAGCTCCCGGCACTCTAGGCTGCCCGGCATCCCCTGACCGATTTGCAGAGTGAAACCACGGAGAGCGATGCGCTTGCCATCCTCTAGGATGACGTTGGCGTTGAGGTTCTTGAGGTCGATGAAATCCGGCCAGATGAGCGGTGGGGGTTCACCCCGGGAGGCCGTTTTGGGTGTGGCAGGATGGGGAACCTGGCTCTGCGGCAGGTGGCGCAGGTCGAGATCCGCCTCGAGATCATGGAGGGTGATGCCCTTCAAGAGCTGCGGCAGATCCGCGCGCACGTCATAGTGCAGCGCCAGCCTACCCAGCACGGCACGCGGCAGCCAGTGCGCCTCTCCTCCGCCCGTTTTTAGGCCCGTGATGGAGAGATCAGACCAGAGAGAGCCCTGGACATCCCAAGACAGGGGTAGCCCTTGCGTCGCAGCCAGCTTGGGCCCAGCCCAGCGGATGAGCGCCAGCAAGAGGGGCTGATGGAAGAGAGCCAGTAGGAAAAAGAGACCGACGACCGCCCCCACGAGCCGCCAAACCCACCGCCCGAAACGGCGGCTTGGCTTGGGAGTCGAAGGCGGAGCGGACACAGGCTTCTTGTCGTCGTGGCTCCCTAAGCGCGCAAGTGGCAGGCCAGCAACACAGGAAAGAAGGCTGGCTTGACGGCCTAGCTGCCCTCCGCCAGCCTTGTGGCCTGTCGCATGTCCAACATCGTCCTCGGTATCACCGGCTCCATCGCAGCCTACAAGGCGGCAGACCTCGCAAGTCTGCTCACCAAGGCAGGGCATCAGGTGACCTGCGTGCTCACCAAGGAGGCCCTGGAATTTGTCACCCCACTGACCCTGGCCACCCTTTCCCGCCGACCTGTGGTGACGGACCTGTTTGCGGAAAAAGAAGGCTGGCAGCCAGGGCATATCCAACTGGCCGATGAGGCGGACCTCCTGCTCATCGCCCCAGCCACGGCCAACGTGATCGCAGCGATGGCCCATGGCTTTGCCCAAGATGCACTGACCGCGATCGCGCTGGCGACTCGGGCACGGCTACTGATCGCTCCAGCGATGAACGGCAAAATGTGGCAGCACCCGGCCACGCAACGCAACGTGGAAACGCTCAAGGGCTGGGGCGCACGCTTGATCGGCCCAGCCGAGGGACTGCTGGCTTGCGGCTACGAAGGGCTGGGCAGGCTGGCCCCGGTGGAAGAGATCGCCCACGCCGCGAGCACCCTGCTGGCTGGCGAGCAGAAAATTGTGTGAAATGCCCACCTGGCGTATCTAAAGCGCATCATGACCTTTACCGATGACCATTCACCTCTGACCGGCAGCCTGCTGCTAGCCGTGCCCTCCATGCGTGACCCGAACTTCGCGCGCACGGTCGTCCTCATGGCGGCGCATTCTGCGGACGATGGTGCCTTTGGCTATGTGCTCAACCGGCCCCTCGGGCAGCGCGTGGCGGATCTGCTGCCTGACCAAGACCTGGGCGCGCTGGGCCAGGCACCCGTCTTCCTCGGCGGGCCGGTGGCGATGGACAAACTGGCCTTTGCCTCCCTCCACTGGAATCGCAAACGTGGCACCCTGCGCTGCCGCACCCACCTTTCTGTGCATGATGCCATGCATGAAATGAGCATGGGCCGGGAGGTGCGCGGCTTTGTGGGCTACTCCGGCTGGGGAAAGGGGCAGCTTGAGGAAGAAATCAAGACCCGCTCTTGGATCATCAGCCCACCCAGCCGCTTAGTCCTGAATGCCAAAACCGACGAATCCCTCTGGAGTAAGGTTTTGGAAGAAATGGGCCCGGTGTACCGCCTCATGGCCAAGACTCCAGACAAGGTGGAACTGAACTGACCGCCAAACCCGCTGGCAAGGCATCATCCTCTTCCATGAGGATGGGGATACTCTTGCCTGCCAGGACTTCGTAGCCAGAGCCTAGCTGCGCTCATTCCCAGGCTTCCACTTGATATTGCAGCCGGTGCTGGGGCGCTGATTTTCCAGCGGTGGCTCCCCCGCCAGCATGCGCCGCAGCGCCTCGCGCAGGTCGGCCCCTGTGACGGCCTCACTGTTTTTCGGGCGCGAACTATCAAACTGGCCGCAGTAGGCCAGCCGCAGTTCGCCATCAAAGAGGTAAAAGTCTGGTGTGCAGGCCGCCACATAGGCGCGGGCCACGGTTTGATCCGCATCCACCAGGTAGGGAAAGCTCCAACCATGCTGTTCGGCAAAAGCGGGCATCTTGTCTGGCGCGTCCGCCGGGTATTTCTCCGCATCATTGGAATTGATCGCCACCACGCCCACGCCCTGCGCCTCCGCCTCGCGGGCAAAGGCGGCCAGCGCGTCCGCCAGATGCACGACGTAGGGGCAGTGGTTGCAGACAAACATCACCATCAGCCCGCGCGGACCGCGCACATCATCCAGCGTGAAGCTTCGGCCAAGGGCGTCAGGTAGCTCAAATTCAGGCGCGTGGGAACCGAGGGGGAGGAGACGGGTGGAGGGAGTTTCAGCCATGGAGATTCAGGGTAGGCAGAAAACGCCGCGGCGGCTATCACGGATGTCAGGCCCGTGCACGGAAAAAGCGCAGGTAGTGCTCCGCCGCCGTCTCATTGTGCCGCACCAGCAGGGCCGAGACCTGCGCGGCATCCCGGCGGCGGATGGCCTCCGCAATCGCCCGGTGGTCCTCGTTTGCCGCCATCATATCCGGCGGCTGGGCACGCTGAAAGGTGCTGCGGTGCAGGCGCTCCCACTCGGTCAAAACCCCGCGCAGGCTTTCCTCCACCCGCCGGAAACCCGCCACGCGGCAGGGCAGCAGGTGAAAATCGCGGTTGGCTGACTCAAAACCCGGCCGATCTCCACGCTGGGCAGTCACCTCCAATTCCCGCAGCAGCCCTTCCAGCTCGCCCAGCGCCGACTCATCAAAATGTTCCAGGGCATGCACGGCGGAGAGCCCCTCCAGCGCACCCAACATGGCAAAGATCTCACCGAGGGAGGAGGCATCCACCTCCGTGACACGCACCCCCGTATGGGGCCGGATCTCCACCAGCCGCTCCGCCTGGAGCTGCCGCAGCGCCTCGCGCACCGGGATGATGCTGACGTGGAAACGCTTCGCCAGGGCATCAATCACCAAGGTAGCCCCTGGCTTCAGCGCGCCGCTGAGGATCTCCCCGCGTAGGGACTCATAGACCACCATCTGCTTCGTCGGGATGGCAGTGCTGCTGGCGGATTTGGCAGAAAGTAGAGGCATGAAAGGCAGAGAAACCACATTCCTCCTTGCGGTCAATCATATATGATGTATGACCACAGCCCCAGCCGCCCCCGCTTCCTCAATTCCGATCCCCCAGTCCTCCCCGATCTTCCATCTTCCATTCTCCATCCTCTCCGCTCTCCGCTCTCCGCTCTCCGCTCCCCGCTCTCCGCTCTCCGCTCCCCGCTCTTCGCTCTCCGCTTCCCCCACCATGACCACCCAACGCATCGGCATCATCCTCAACGGCGTCACAGGACGCATGGGCACCAATCAGCACCTCGTCCGCTCCATCCTGGCCATCATCCGCCAGGGCGGCATCAAGGTCTCTGACGAGCTGACGCTCATGCCCGACCCCATCCTCACCGGGCGCAATGCCAGCAAGCTCCAGGCGCTCGCTGCCAAGCACAGCTGTGAAAAAACCGGCCCGCTCAAGACCAGCACCGACCTGGCAGCCGTGCTGAAGGACCCCGCTTACCCGATCTTCTTCGATGCCTCCGGCACCCTGCACCGTGCCCGCTTTGTCGAAATGGCCGCCGCTGCTGGCAAGGCCATCTACTGCGAAAAACCCACCGCCGTCGAAACCGCCGAGGCCCTGCGCCTGGCCGATGTCTGCGAAAAAGCCGGGGTGAAAAACGGTGTCGTCCAGGACAAGCTCTGGCTGCCTGGCATCCGCAAGCTAGCCCTGCTACAGTCCCAGGGCTTCTTTGGCCGCATCCTCAGCGTGCGTGGCGAATTCGGTTACTGGGTCTTCACCGGCGAGCACGACGGCCAGCCCGCCCAGCGCCCCTCTTGGAATTACCGCAAAGCCGACGGCGGTGGCATCATCATCGACATGCTCTGCCACTGGCGCTACGTCATCGACAACCTCTTCGGCGAGGTCACCGGCGTCAGTTGCCTGGGTGCCACCCACATCCCCCAGCGCGTGGATGAAAAAGGCCAGCCCTATGCCTGCGATACCGACGACGCCTGCTATGCCACCTTTGAGACCAACCAGGGCGTCGTCTGCCAGTTCAATAGCTCCTGGTGCGTGCGCGTGCGGCGGGATGACCTCTTCACCATGCAGGTGGACGGCACCCACGGCTCCGCCCTCGTCGGCCTGCGCAAATGCTGGTTCCAGTCCCTGGCTGGCACGCCAAAACCCGTGTGGAATCCTGACATCGACAGCCCAATCAACCACTACGCCCACTGGCAGGAAGTGCCCGATACCGCCGAGTATGACAACGCCTTCAAGGTGCAGTGGGAGCTGTTCATCCGCCACGTCGCCCTGGGTGAACCCTTCCGCTGGACCCTTCGGGAAGGTGCCAAAGGGGTGCAACTGGCCGAACTGGGCCTACAAAGCTGGGCCGAACGCCGCTGGCTGGACGTCCCAGCCCTCTAAAGGGTTGATTTCCTGTCCAAAGACGGCGGCTGGAAGCCTTCATGAGCACTCCATGAAAGCCATCCACGCCGCCTTTTTCCTGTCCGCGCTCATCAGCCATGCCGCCGATCCCTCAGGAAAGCCGGAAATCGTGAAGCAAATGCCGGGCCTGGTGGCTTTTTGGACCTTTGGCGAGGAGGCGGGCAGTCAGCGTCTGTCCACAAGCACGAAAGAAACCCACCCTCTGCGTGAAGTCGGAGGGCCGATCTCCAGAGTGGAAGGCGGTCCTTACTCAGGCTTTGCCGCCGAACTGAATGGGCGACAGTACTTCTCCATTCCATACGCGGAGACAGGGGACCTCAACATCAGCGGGCCAGATGCACAGGTCAGCCTCTTCGCCGTGGTGCGCATCGTGAATCTGAAGCAGAGCCGCACCATTGCAGGCATGTGGAGCGAGGGGAAAGGAGCGAATGATGACACGGGGACCCGCCAGTATGCCCTTCTGATGAACATGCCGACCTATGGCGGCAACCGCCAGCTCGTGCCCCACATCTCCAGCGAAGGCGGCGTGACGATGCGTGCAGACGGCACGAAATTCCCCTGGTGCTGCGACTATGCCGCCACAAAGCGCGAAGTCCCGGAGGAGGAATGGTGTACGCTGGCCTTCACCTACGATTCGAAGTACATCCGTGCCTACATCAACGGCGTGCTCGATGTCCGCGAACTCGATCCTGTGAAGGACAAGCGCAACGACCCCTACTTTCTCAAGGAAGGACCTGATGGAAAAGACCGCGGCATGAACCCTTACTATCATGGGCGCGGCATCTTCCGCTACGACCCGGCCAAACATGCCAAGACCAAGATCCAGCCCTCGGACTTCACGGTCGGGGCACGCATGGCTGTGGGTTCGATGCTCGGCGAGGCCACCATCGGCAAGTTCGGCGGACTGGCGGTTTTCAACCGGGCGCTGACGGATGCCGAATTGAAGGCACTGCATGACAGCGCGGGTGTGGAAAAGCTGAAATAAGGGCCAAAACGCTGCTGGAAATAGCGGCTTTTACCTCTGACATCGCCGTCGCGTAAGCCTGGACATAGCGAACGACATGCCCAGAAACAGTTCTTTCCCATCCTCCACCATCCCCGCCAAGAAACCCCAGGTTTGTGACCCCGTCGAAGTCATCATCGCGGACATCCGCGCCGGGAAAGTGGTGATCGTGACGGGTGATGAAGACCGCGAAAACGAGGGTGACCTGATCTATGCATCTGAGAAAATCACTCTGGCGATGGTCAGTTTCATAGTCCGCGAAGGCAGCGGCATGCTTTGCTTGCCCGTCAGCCTCCAGATCGCCCAGCATTTGGAAAATAAAGGGTCAAAACAAAGAAAGTATCACAAAGGGTCCGTCCCGAATGGCACGGGATTAAGACCAGTTTTCGACGAAAACGGCTGATTTCAGCCGTGCCG
>JAIWOJ010000026.1 GCA_020216965.1 Prosthecobacter sp. | reverse complement strand
ATCATACTCCACATTCATCAGGTCTCCGACCCGTTTGCTGCGCAGGTTGGTCATGGCCAGAGTATGCGGGATGATCCAGCAGGTGACGCTCTGCGCCCCCACCTCAGCCGCCGTCAAAGAGATACCATCCAGGCAGATGGACCCCTTGGGGATGACGAGGCCACGATGCTCCTCAGGCAGCTCGACCTCCAGCCGATGGTCCTGACCGTGCTGGCTCCAATCTAGGATGCGCACTGTGGCATCCACATGGCCCTGCACGAGGTGCCCCCCAAAACGTGTGCCGAGCGCCATCGCGCGCTCCAGGTTCACCAAGCCGCCGGGTGATAGGCTGCCAAGGCTTGTGACCGCCAGCGTCTGCATCAGCAGGTCAAAGCAGGCCGTCTGCTCCTGCACATCCAGCGCCGCCACGGTGAGGCAGCAGCCATTCACCGCCACGCTATCCCCGAGGGCCAGCCCTGCGGCCAAATGCCCCACGCGCAGCACCAGGCGCGCACTTTCCCCCCGCGCCTCGAGGGTGAGGACGGTGCCAGTCGCTTCGATGAGACCCGTGAACATCGCCCCTTGCTCTAGGCCCGCGCGGGGCCAGAGGCAAGTACCAGAGCTGAATCCTACCGCCTGCGGAAGGATTCCTTGCGTAATCAGGGGGGCTCCCCATCTTCGGCCCCTCCTCCCACCCCCTCCCCACCTCTTTTTTGACCATGGAAAATGTCATCATCATCGGCACAGGCTGCGCCGGTTTCACCGCAGCCATTTACACAGGCAGGGCGAATCTTTCCCCCCTTATCCTCTCTGGCAGCCAGCCTGGCGGTCAGTTGACCACGACCACTGAGGTCGAAAACTTCCCCGGCTTCCCTGAGGGCATCATGGGACCGCAGCTCATGATGAACATGCAGGCGCAGGCAGAGAGATTCGGGGCCCGGATTGAGTACACCAGCGTGGCCTCGGTCAAAAAGACGTCCGAAGGACACTTTGAGATCACCAGTGAGGACGGCACCGTGCGCCAAGCGCGTGCTGTGATCGTGGCCACAGGTGCCTCACCGAAACATCTTGGCTTGCCCAACGAGAAAAGCCTCATCGGCCATGGCCTGACCAGTTGCGCGACCTGTGACGGTGCCTTTTACCGGAATGTGCCCGTCTGCGTCATCGGCGGCGGGGATAGCGCCTGTGAAGAGGCTGGCTTTTTGACCAAATTTGCCAGCAAAGTCTATCTGATCCACCGCCGGGATGTGCTCCGCGCCTCCAAGATCATGGCTGACCGCGCCCTCGCCAACCCGAAGATTGAGCCTGTGTGGACCAGCACCGTCCGTGAATACCGCCCGGATGAGAAGGGGGAAATGCGCGCCGTCGAGCTGACCAACCTCATCACCGGAGAAAAGAGTGAGTTGGAGGTCAAATGCGTCTTTGTCGCCATCGGCCATGTGCCAAACGCGGCATTCCTAGGCGACCTCGTGGACCGAGATGAGGGGGGCTACATTTTACAAACCAGCGGCACCCGCACCAAGACCGAGGGGCTCTTTGCCGCAGGTGATGTGGCTGACCACGTCTATCGCCAAGCCATCACTGCGGCAGGCCAAGGCTGCGCCGCCGCCCTGGAGGCTGAAAGATACCTCGCCGCGCTTGGCGTGCATTGAGGCTGGATGGCGCTTTTCCGGGTCACAGGGGCATTCCTGCACCTGAGAAAAGCGGGCACCGGGTTCATTCCTCCTCCTGCTGCTGAAGCAGCTCCTCCAGTCGGCGCTGGATCTCAGCATCGGTGCTGGTCTGGCGGGCTTCTCGCAGGCTCCATTTTGCGAGGGGCCCAAGTTCACGCAGGGCAGCGCTCGCGGCCTCTCGGGTAGCCCAGCTTGGGTGCCCGAGATCCTGCACCAGGGATGCGATGCGGCGCAGCAGCGCAGGGTCGGCTACCGGCACGGGATTGACGAGCCTGAGAATCTGACGCGGGGCGATCTGCCATGAGTAGCCTGTGCCATCGACTCGCAGCCGCGTCCCATCCAGGCTGCCCTGGGCAGTGCCGCCGCCCCACAGGATCGCCTGGAAAATCTCGCCCGCTCCCCCTGGCGGCTGCGGATTCGTTTCATCGACCCGACGCAGGCTGCGGAGGCTGGGCGGAGAGAGGCGCAACGGACCTGCAGAGCTGTGAAGGGTGATGCTGTCTGCCGTCACCCTACCCACCAAACGCTGGCCGCCCGTGAGCTCCAGATAGCTGGCCGTGGGTTCATCATCATCCAGAGGCAGCTTGGCTGCCTGGGGCGTGACGATGCGGCGGATAGCGCTGGCAGGCAGCTCTAGCTGCCCGAGGTGGAGCGTCTGCAAAACGAGGGTGCCGGCACCCAGCACGCGGATACGGGTGCCATCCCGCAGGCTGAGCAGGCCGCCAAAGTCCTCAGGGCCAGCGGGCTCCTGGAGGGCCACGAGGTCAGCCCAGGCTACCTGCAAAGGCCCCCAACTCGTCTCCAGCCCTAGGCTGCCCTGGGGTTGGATCGCGATGCGTTCGCCAGAGAGCAATTCTACCAAAATGTGTGTGGGCTGGGCTGCGGTGGCAGGTGGCTTTTCTCCTGCTGCCGTTGGTAGCGCGGTGGCTGGCTTGGCAGTCACCAGCCTGTCGAGATCCGCGATCGGGATCTCCGTGCCAGTATTCAGGGTGAACCGCAGTCCCTGAGCCTCTAACTGCCCCTGCCAGCGCTGGCCGTCCCTTAGCCAGGCCCAGGCGCTGCCGTCACGGGTAAAAACGGGTCCCGCAAGGGCAGCGAGGGCGCTAGCCTCTAGCTCGATGGCGCTACTGCCGCTGCGGTGGAGCTTTAGCCCCTGCCAGGTTGCCTGGCCGCTCAGCAGGGTGCCTGGCCCCATGGCTAGCAGGTCAGAGGTCGCAGGGGCCAGCCCCCAGTAATGCTGCGGAAACCAATCCGCTAAGCCAAAGGCGTCTCCTGACAGCCCTAGGTTCACGGCTAGTTTGAGGGTGCTCCTGCGCAGATGCCGCACCAGCTTTTCGAGGGCATAGGGCGCACAGGCGCGGGCGATCTCTTTGGCGTCGGCCTTTTCCTTGAGCTTGGGCTGGGCCACGGCATGGATGAGCGTGCAGGTCTCTCCAGCGGGAATCTTGACGGAAATCGGCACGGCGAGTTGGTATTTATTTTGGAGGCGCAGCTTTTGCGGTGTGGTGATACCCGCCGCACGCAGGATGAAAACGAGGGCTGGGGCTTCCTTGTCCCCCTCCGCCGGTAGGGCCACGATGCCGACTTCCCTGCCCTCCAGGCTGTCTTTGATCGGCCTGCCCAGATTGGAGGTGATCTCCCGCGCTTGATTGTTCAGGTGATGGCGTAGCTCAAGGTCAAAGATGAGGTTTCTCTGGGTCGTGTTTTGTAGCTCCTCCACATAGAGAAGGGCCGCCTCCCTTTCTAAAACAAGAATGCGGCGCGTGATGCGGACGCCGCCCATGGCCTGCGGAGAGCTCATCAGCATCTCTAGCCCGTCTGGCGTGCAGAGAGGCTGCTGAGTGTAAAATTGCTGATTGGCAAACTGCAGGGCCATGCAGTTGCCGATCATAGAAGGCGTGCCGCTGCGCTGGAGCGCGCCGTTTTGCTCGATCATCCACTCGTTGCCTGCACGATCCGTCACCGCGCTTGGGGAGTAGGGCACGCTGGGTTGTGGGCGCTCCGCCGCCAAGCCTAGGCTAGCTAGCCAGATCATCGCAGGCATGAGGAAAATGCAGCGTGGGATCTTCATGGCCGGGATGGGGCTGAGGGGGAGCTGGTTTCGGTATTCCACACAGACTCAATGCGGGACCAAGGGATGGCGAGAATTTGCCCCCCTCTGCGCCAGCCTAGGTGCGGGCTAGCTGGCCGGGCCACCAGCTCTTGTCCCTGCGTATGTAGGGTAAAAGACGCACCCGGCGGGGTGACCTCCTTGCTCTGATCGGGTGGCACCTGCGTCAGGCGGGAAAGAGCTTCCCGTGACAGCCGCAGCTCTGCGCCATCGACGATCCAGGTCATCGACTCCGCCTGCATCTCCCCCGTGATGAGGCTGCCATCCGTCAGGAGCACGGCAGGGGCAGATGGTGGCTCTAGGCCATCTGCCTCTACCTCCAAAAGGGCGTGCAATTTTTCTATCGAGCGCGCCCAGGCCAGGCAGCTCTCTGCGGGTAGCCCCGCCTTTTCCAGACGCGGCCAGGCGAGCAGCCGCGAACCATCTTGGAGGCACACCTCATGCACGAGCCGCTCTGGGGGCAGCGCTCTTAGGCTCTGCACCTGAGCCCAGGGCAGCTCCAGCCTACCCAGGCAGGTCAAACACTCCAGAGCATCCGCAGGCACGGCAGGCAGGGCCAGCACCTGCCCTTCCGGCTCATCCATCATCCAAGCGGCAGGCCGCGGATCGGGCAGGGCGTCCATTTTCCGCGCACGCAAAATCAGGCTACCGGGTGCCTCCGGGCGCAGTTTGACGAGACCGAATTGGCGGCTCTCAAACTCCGCCCTTTCCCAGGTGAGCCGCCCGCGCCGCACCTGCCCATCCTGAAAAAAGACCCGCGCCTGGGCATCCGCGCGCAGAGGAAAAATCGCTGCGATTTCCTCCAACTCCAACGCGCGCCCATCCAACTGAAGCCCGCTGGCCCTCCAGGTGCCCTCCACCCAAGAGGTGCCCTCAAGCAACCACTGATCCGCCTCTGCCAAGCGGCGTGCCTTCATGCGGACGGAGACCTGATCCAGCAAAATCAAGCGCGGAGGCATCTGGGCAGAGTCAAAACCATCCTTCAATTTCGGCTCTTCCGCCAAAATGGCACCAGTCATGACTAAACCAGCCCACCAAAATCTCACAGAACCTAGCACAGGCATTTTGGATGACAGTGCGACTGGCATTTAAGTTTGGAGCCGAGAATTAATTCAGCATCTTTCAAGACCCAAGAACACAGATAAAGCGGACTAACTATTCCCTGTCTTTTCCATTCTGAATTTTTTCTAGCCCTCTTTCTAGAATGTTAGGCTCTTTGACCTGAGGTGCATACCTCCCACCAGGGGCTACACGCGGGGTATTGCCCACCTTGGGACCGATGGCGCGTGGGATGGATGGGGTGGTCACTGGCCCTGCGACAGGCACTTTGGCGGGAACGCTCATGGGCTTGGGGGCCGGGGGTTTCCATTCCTTGTTGTCTGCCTCGGTGGAAAGGTTCATGGCTGCCAGGGTGGGCACATCAAGCAAACCGTTGGCTTTGAGGTCATTTTTTGCCTGAAAGCGCTCAATGGCAATATGGGTTTCCTCACTGCCGAGACCGTCTGGCTGCTCATCATAGAGCTTTTTGTTCTTCAAAAACTCCTGCACAAGGAAGAGGAGGTGTCTCCTGCCCGTGGAGGTATAATCAGAAAATGGCACGGAGGGGAAAATGCTCTCATGAGGCCAAAAGCCACCTGGAGGATCCGGCACATAATTCGGCTGGGTAAAGATCTGCTGCCTCAAGTTTGGCGGCGGCACATACCCCTCCGGCAGTGGCAGTTCCACATAGCCAGGAGCTGGCGGCATGGAGAGGATACTAGCGGGAACCTGGCTGCTAGAGGGCTCCAGGGGCATGGCAGTACCCGGACCCGGCGGCGTAGCCGCTGGGGTGGAACGATCCGCAGGTGCGCTGTCGGGGAGAGAAGTAGCCGCTGCCTGAGCAGGGGAAACGGCGGCGACCATCGTGCCACTGCCTGCGGCAGGCGCAGAGGATGCAGCAGCCGCTGCCTCAGGAGGCGTAGCTGCGGGCGCTGCGGCAGGCATGGTAGCGGCTGCTGTCACCGTGCTCGCCGGGCTGCCTGGGGAAACTGGCTCAGCAGCAGCGGCAGTAGGCTCTGTAGGATGGGTGGCAGCCGGTTCAGAGGGGCTGGCAGCAGCCATTTTCGCGCTTTCATCAGGCTTGGGGGCTGCCTCAGGCGTGGAGGGGATGGCCTCGGTGGATGCTTGGGCCGTGGATGGATCAGAAGGCGTGGCGGCTAGGTCCGTTGTGGCTTTGGCAGGGCTGTCTGGCTCTGTCTCCACCAGGGTGCTGCTCTTGCCAGCGCTCTCCGGCAAGGTGCCAAAATAATACGCAGCCCCACCCGCGAGGAGGACAGCCCCAGCGGCGGCAGCCAGCCAAGGCAGAGACGAGCGCTCTTTCTTTGCGGGCTCCGGGGTCAGCGGGGCCGTGCTGCGCTGGGTGCTCCCAAAAGTCACGCTGCGGCTGGTGCCGGTGCTGGCCTTCAGGCCCAGCATCTCTGCCAGCACACCTGCACAGGAAGGACGCATGTTGGGATCTTTGCTCAAACAGGCAGCGATGGCCTGCTCCCATTCCTGAGGCAATTCCTCACGGCCCTTGATCTCCAGCTCAGCCCTTCTTTCTGCGATGGTCGGTGGGATCTTAGAGTTGATCTGCATCGGCAAATCCCCGCGGTAAAAGGGGGGCTTCCCGCTGAATAACTCATACAGCGTGGCACCGAGCGAATACACATCATCCGTCGGCAGCGGCCGCTCACCCATGGCCTGCTGTGGGCTCATGTAGGGCAGTGTGCCACTGGCACCCATGTTCGCGGCAGAGAGCCGACTCATGGTGTCCGAGAGACTGCGGGCGATGCCAAAGTCGGCCACCTTTGCCACCTCATCCCGAACCGTCAGCATGATGTTTGCTGGCTTGAGATCACGGTGCACCAGCTTGCGCTGGAAATGGGCGTAGTCGAGCGCATCGCAAACGCCGAGCAGCCACTTGGAGACCTCCGCCGTGGTGAAGACACCCCCTTCCACTCCCAGACGTAGCTCCGAGAGCGTCTTGCCATCCACAAACTCCATCGAAATCGCCGCCGCATCATCATCATCCACAAAATCGTAGATGCGCACGATATTGGGATGTGAAAGTTCCAAGCCGCGCCGGGTCTCCGTTTTTAGTTCCTTCACGGCTGCGGGATCCAAGCCAATCAGACTGGGCAGAAATTTCAGGGCCACGGGCCGCTCTAGCTTTAAGTCATCTGCCAGCCAGACCACCCCCATCCCGCCACGCCCCAGCACACGCTGGAGTTTATAGCGATTGAACACCGTCATGCCAGTGCCGGGCACCTTCATCACCATGGTGCGATCCATGTAGTCCTCCCCACTCGTCGTGCTGGTGGTTGGATAACCTGTGCCACCCGCCAAGGACGGGGGAATCGTAGGGGGGGAGCCTGATGACGTCGGTTCCATGGTCCGTGATTATGATATAGGCAGCGCAAGTGTCCACTGTGACAGTGGGGGCAAAGGAGAAAATCTATCGGGTGCCCGGAGGGGGGGGGATTGGTCAGGAAAAATGAAGGATCGGGACCACGCCCGCCTCGCCTGAGCGGAAGAAATCAAGGAATGCGAACTAATTTTTCAGAAGCAGGGACTGCTCCAGAACACCGGGCTGTGCAGGCCAAAATCTGAAGCCAGATGCCGAAATCCTCTGAGAGGCACCCCCCTCTGGGCTGCCAAAACTTCGGAGTTCAGGCGCAGCGTTTCCAGACCGCCCAGCACTCGGGCGGGCTGGCACTGCGGTTGATGGGGCAGATCCGTTGCACCTCAAAGGCGCGGGGGCAAAGACCGGCGGCCCAGGCCTCCACCGCAGCCTGCTCGCGCGCCCCATCCTCGTGGCCGGGATAGACGGCGATGGTCATCAGCCCCCCTTTTGCCAGCAGTGTCAGGGCTGCATCCAGCGCCCGGAGCGTGGTCTGCACCTGAGTCGTCACCTTTTTATCTGAGCCCGGCAGATAGCCTAGGTTGAACATGATCCCGGCCAAACGTCCGTGCCACACTGCTGGCACATGGGCTGCCATTTCCTCATGCCCCGCATGGATGACCTCAGCGTGCGTGATCCCCTGCTCTGCCAGCCTGCGGCGCGTCTCCCGCACAGCGGCCTCCTGCACATCAAAGGCCCACACCCTGCCCTCCGGGCCAACCCAGCGGGCCAGAAAAAGCGTGTCATGCCCATTGCCTGCCGTGCCATCCACCACGGCATCGCCAGGGCGTAGGCGGTCCTCCATGAGCAAATGCGCCCAGCGCACGGCAGAGGGCAGGCCGCCCGTCGGGCTACTGAGCCTAGGTGGAGGAGCAAGTGCAGTCATCGTGCCCCCCATAGCGGGATGCCGCCCGATCGCCAGCGCACGGTGTCGGAAAACGCTGCCACGAGAGTCTGCAACCTGCCTTAGGCGATGATGTCGCGGATCACCCTCGCACCATCCACACCACTGAGGCGGGCATCGAGCCCCTGGAACTTGAAGCTGAAGGCTTGGTGATCGATCCCGAGCTGGTGCAGCATCGTGGCGTGCAGGTCATGCACCGTGCAGATCTTTTCCACCGCCGCATAGCCTAGATCATCCGTCGCCCCATGCACCATGCCGCCCTGGATGCCCGCACCGGCCAGCCAGACGGACATGGCCTTGTTGTGGTGGTCTCTGCCACTCCCCCCCTGAGACATCGGGGTGCGCCCAAATTCACCTGCCCAGACGATGAGTGTGCTCTCCAGCATCCCGCGCTGCTTCAGGTCTGTGATCAGCGCCATGCAGGCGCGGTCAATTTCTTCCGCCTTCAGCCGCACCCCCTCCTTGACGCCCCCATGGTGGTCCCAATCCTTGTGATAAAGCTGGATAAAGCGCGTGCCACGCTCTGCCAAGCGGCGCGCTAGCAGGCAATTGGAGGCAAAGGAGCCGTCCCCTGGCTGGCAGCCATAGAGATCCAGGATTTTTTGCCCCTCGCTGCGGATGTCCATCAGCTCAGGCACACTCGCCTGCATCTGAAAGGCCATCTCATACTGCGCAATCCGCGTGGCGATTTCTGGATCGTTCACCCTCTCATCATGCAGCCTATTGAGCGCCTGAATCGCCGACACATCCGCCCCTTGGCGTTCCCGCGTGACTCCGGCAGGATTCGTCAGATACAAAACGGGATCGCCTTTGGCGCGCAACTGCACCCCCTGATACTTCGACGGCAAAAATCCGCTGCTCCACTGCCGCGCCGCGATGGGCTGGTTTTGCCCGCCTTTGCCTAGCGAGGTCAGAACCACAAACCCTGGCAGATCCGCTGCCTCCGTGCCCAGCCCGTAGGTCACCCATGCGCCCATGCTGGGCCGCCCGGCGATCTGTGAGCCCGTATTCATAAACATGTGCGCCGGATCATGGTTGATGGCATCCGTGGTCATGCTGCGGATCAGGCAGATGTCATCCATCACGCTGCCGATGTGCGGAAACAGTTCACAGATCTCGATCTGGTTCTTGCCAAACTTCTGGAAGCCATGCTGCGGGCCAAAACACATCAGCGGCTTCCCCTGCAACTGCGCGAGCTGCTGCCCCTTCGTCAATGATTCCGGCATCGGCTTGCCATCCATCTCGGCCAGCTTTGGCTTCGGATCAAAGGTCTCCAGGTGCGATGGCCCACCCGCCATCGTCAGCCAGATCACCCGCCGCGCCCTCTGCGGCAGTGGCAAGGTCTGCAAGACCCCTGGCTGCGGAACAGCCGCGCAAGGCTCTAGCAGCGAGGTCAAAGCGACCGCACCAAGCCCTTGTGAAGTTTTGCCAAGAAAAGCCCGGCGGTGGAGGGAGGTAAAACTGGAACGGGTGATATTCACGCTGCGTGAACGGCCCAAACCGGCAGTGGCTTGCGCACCATCTGATTTGCCAAGGATGAACACGGCTCCGCACCACGGGACACACTCACTCAGCCGAGGAGCGGTTCGCGGACACTTTTCGCTTCCTCAAATGCTCCATCAGCGCTTTCACCGCCTTGCTTTGATAGCGCTGGCCGTTCCACATCATGGCGATGGTGCGGCGCGGCTTTTCGCCGGTGAAGGAGCGATAGACGCGCTGCTCGCTGGTGTCGATTTTTCGCGCCATGTCCGGCACGATCGAAACGCCGTGATTGAGCGAGACGAGTTCCTGCACCGTCGCGAGCTGGCTGGTGCGCTCCACAGTGACGGGCTGCACGGCTTTGCGACGGCAAAAGGTGGCGATGTTGTCGGTGAGGCAGTGCGCTTCATTGAGCATGACGAAGGGGAAACCTTCCACGGCATCAATGGGCAGTGTTTTGGAGGCTGCGAGCGGATGACCGACGGGCACGACGAGCAGCAGTTCCTCTTCGAAGAGCGACTCGACCTCGAGATTCTTCGCGACGAGTGGCAGCGCGAGGATGGCGAGGTCGATCTCGCCATGATGGCAGCGTTTGATGAGGTTCTCGGTCGTGTCCTCCTGCACGATGACGGCGATGTCGGGATACTTTTTCGCGAAGCTGCTCAGCAAGCTCGGCAGAAAGTAAGGCGCGATGGTGGGGATCGCGCCGAGGCGGATGCGTCCACGGCGTCCGGCCTCAGAGAGTTCGGAAAACGTGTCATCCATGAGCTGCAGGATGCGTTTCGCCCGCTGAAGCAACAACTCACCAAGCTCCGTGAGCACCACTTCCCGCGGCTTGCGCTCAAACAGTGGCTGGCCGAGCTGGTCTTCGAGTTTTTGGATCGCGCGGCTCAGCGCGGACTGCGAGAGATGCAGTTCTTCGGCGGCGCGGGTGAAGTTTTTCGTGCGGGCGAGCACCACGAACTGGTCGAGGAGTTGGAGGCTGAGGTCGTTGCGCATGGCGCAGACTAGCGATGCGCGGCGTGCATCGCAAGCATTCAGACAATGCATTGGATGCATCGAAGGATTTCCGGCAAGACATTGCCCATGCGGCCATCACCCGATGCCGCTG
>JAIWOJ010000025.1 GCA_020216965.1 Prosthecobacter sp. | reverse complement strand
CCTTCCCATGCAGCGCGGGCACGGCCTACGCCATCGCCGTGGATGGCCGGGGCACGGCACAGGGTCTGATCACGCTGCACATGACCTCAGGGCCCACCGAGCCCGAGATCGTGGTGGAGCAGCCAGCAGGCACGAGCTTGGTCGATGGAGGACCGGGAGTCTCCTGGGGGGATGTGGCGACGGGGGAGAGTGCCACGCGCATTTTCACCGTGCGCAATCTCGGGGGCGCGGACCTGATGGGCATCGCCCCACGGATCGAGGGCGGTGGTGCGGCCAATTTCACCCTTCTGACGAACCCGACGGCAGTGCTAAAAAACGGGGAGAGCACCTCTTTTAGCGTGCGCTTTAGCCCCTCAAATCTTGGCACCCACGCGGCCGTGCTGCGACTCTCCAGCAATGACGCGGATGAGCACCCCTTTGACATTCCGCTCTCAGGTACCGGGGTGCCGCCCATGCCGGAAATCGTGGTAGAGGAGCCGGTGGGCCGCAGCTTGGAGGATGGTGCCACGACGGACTTTGGCGGTGTGATGCTCACAACCCAGACGACGAGGACGTACACCGTGCGCAATACTGGGAATGCGACTCTGAGCGGCCTGGCGGTGTCTTTCAGCGGTGCTCATGCCAGCGATTTCACCCTCACCAGTGCACCTGCGCCGAGTATCGCCGTGGGTAGCAGCACCAGCTTTACCGTGCGCTTTACGCCCTCAGCCTTTGGCCTGAGGACGGCGGCGCTAGCGCTCAGCAGCAATGACGCGGATGAAAACCCCTTTGATGTGGCGCTGAGCGGCACCGGCACCTCCTCCCCGCCCGTGGTGCGGACGCTGAATGTGGAAGATTGTGGCTGGTACTCTGCCTCTGGAGCCCATACCCCCAGCAACCCAAATTACCTGACTGGCTTTTCAAACTACACACCACCCGGCATTGAGTACCGGTCTTTCTTTGTGTTTAACCTGCCCTTGATCGCTGCTGAAGAAAACATCGTCTCAGCATCGGTTCGCTTGTGGCTTCCTTCCAATGGGTATCTGAGCACGGATGCATCAGAAACCTTTGACCTGCGGCAGGTGACGACGGCCATCGCCACCCTGACTGGAGGACAGGGGGGCACAGCGGCCTTTGCGGACCTTGCAGATGGCACGCTCTATGGTGGCCCACATCACATCACTGCTGGGGATGGTGGCACCTACATCACCATCCCCCTGAATGATAGTTTCCTCTCCCTACTTCGGAGTCAGGCAGGCACGACGGTGGCGCTGGGGGGCAGCCTTTCTTCCCTGAGTGGGCTGCCGCGCGATGAAGCGGTCTTTGGCTTTACGGGCAGCGCTGGCAGCCTTCCCCAGCTCATCATCCATAGCCAGAGGACTTACACCGAGGCGGAGATCGCTGTGGAGCATCCGGTGGGCACGGAGCTGAGTGATGCGGAATCCAGCGTGGATTTTGGTAATGTCGCAGTGCTCTCTTTGATGAATCGTGCGTTCACCATTCGCAATGTGGGCGTGCTGGACCTGACGGGGCTGGCCGTGACGATCAGCGGTGCGGATGCGGCTGATTTCATGGTCATTCAGCAACCGACTGGTACGCTGGCTCCCATCGGCAGCACGAGCTTCACCGTGCGCTTTTCCCCCACGGGGCCAGGGGCAAAAACGGCCACGCTGAGCATCGCCAGCAATGACGCTGATGAGAATCCTTTTGAGATTGCCCTGACGGGCACAGGGTTCATCCCGGCTCCAGAGATCGCGATCGAGCAGCCTCAAGGCACGGGGTTGGTCGATGGCACCTCGACGGTGGATTTTGGCTACCGGACGCTAACTGCGGCAAGCAGCCTAGCCTTCACCCTCAGAAACACGGGCACCGCGCCGCTCACGGGGTTGGAGATCACGGTGGAAGGCACCCATGCCTCAGAATTTACGGTCACCGCCTCTCCCACTGCACCTGTGGCCCCTGGAGGGAGTACCAGCTTTACGGTGCGCTTTGCCCCGGCTGAGTTGGGGCAGCGCACTGCGGTGCTGCGGCTGGCTAGCAATGACGAAGATGAGAACCCCTTTGACATCAACCTGACTGGACATGGTTTTTCCATGCCAGCAGGTCTTGATTTTAAGATCCTGAGCCTGAGCAACAGCAATGCAGCCGTGGTGGACCATAATAGCCTGACAGGGGATGACCGGGGCGGTATCGCGGTGACAACCGACCGTGTTTTTGTCACTGGGGATACTGCCACGTCACGTCACGCGCTGGACCTAACTGGCGGAGCCTCCATCGGGCGTGTTTCAGACGGTCTGTGCTCTGAGATTGGTTCAGGTATGGCGTATGTGCTGGCCCACAATGGGGTGGAGGTCAGCGGCGGAGGGCGCACCGTGAGCCAGCTCATCCAGCTAAACCCGCAAACAGGTGCGCTGACAGATACGATCATCCCCCTGAGCACGACCTTTACCACGGGCTACAATAGTGGCGTGTTTAGCGGCAATGGGCGGGTGGTCATCCACACGGGCACGCGCGTGTATGACATTTTGATCCCCTCTGGCGTGGTTGTGGACCTGGGACCGATGAGTTCCCCGTCTTGGTATTCCTCTGAAAACTGGGCCGTCTGGGGCGTGGCAGAATTTTTCGACGGCAATCTTTACCTGGCCTACCGAAGCCTGAGCGGGAACTCCATCGTGCGCGCGCGGGTGCCTGACGGGCAGACGCAAATCATCTCTAGCTTTAGCAACCTCAGTGATTTGGCTAACTGGACGGTGTCCACGCAGACAGGACGCTGGTATTTCCACCATGAATACGGCAGCCAGTTTGGCGGCACCGCAGAGACGCTGGGCTACGCAGATGCTACCTTTGAGATGGGACCGCCGACGCTGCCGCCCGACATCACCAGCCCGCTCACGGCCAGTGTGGATGTGGGCATGACTTTCAACTACCAGATCCGCGCGAGCCGTTCCCCCACGAGCTACCAGGCCACGGGCCTGCCCACGGGCTTGACGGTCAATACCACGACGGGGGTGATTTCAGGAGTGGTGGCCACCGCAGGCACCTATCCCATCACGATCTCTGCGACGAATGTGATCGGCACGACCTCGGCAACGCTGACGCTGACCGTCCGGGTCAGCCTAGCGGAGATCGCCGTGGAGCATCCGCTGGGCGTGAACCTCACGCACGCAGTGTCTTCGGTGGACTTTGGACCCGTGCTGCAGTCCAATTCTGTGACCAAGACCTTCTACATCCGCAATCTAGGCACAGCATCGCTGACGAGCATCGCTGTTGGCTTCACCGGCAGCCACGCGGCCGATTGGAGTCTAGTCACCGTGCCTCTGAGCACGCTGGCACCTGGGGCATCTACCACGTTCACGGCAAGATTTAGCCCCACTGTGGTAGGCAACCGCACCGCCACGCTGCGGATCACCAGCAGTGACGCAGACGAGAATCCCTTCAACGTCCCCCTCACCGGGCGCGGGGTGGCACCCGCAGGCACGGCGGCGCTTTTTGCCAGCAGCTACCATGTGGATACCGCCCTATCGGGTGAAATGGAAAGTACCCGGTCTGCGCTGGCGAGTGCTGGCTACGCGGTGACCCTTTTTACCGGCATCACTGCCGCCGATTGGAACCTGGCTTTCAGCTCCCAAATCGTGGTGATCCCAGAGCTGGAAAGGGCTGCGCTCGTGCTAGATCCTGCGGCCATCGCTGCCATCAACACCCACCTCAGCGCGGGCCGTGGGCTGATTATCATGGGGGACTCTGGCATCAACGACTCCTCCTTCCTCAATCTTCTACGAGGTTGGGCACTGACTTCTGGAGCCACGATCAATGCCCCCTTCCTCAGTAGGGTGCCTGGGGTGCCTGGCTTTCCAAACTCACCCGAGCAGTTGCAGGTCGCAAACGCGACTTACAGCATCGCCACCGCCTCTCTGCCCGCCGAGGCTGTCGCTCTCTACCAAAGTGGTGCGAATACGGCCGTTTTCATGCACGGGCGTGTGGGTTTCATGGCTTATGATTGGTTTGAGGGGGTGCAGACGGGATGGGTCACCGTGTTGGCAGACCTGATCGCCGAGTTGACGGTCGCCGTCGATGGGCCGGAGATCGTGGTGCTGCAGCCTGGCGGCGGCAATGTGACGGATGGAGACAGCTTGCCTGTCGGGCAGTCTGCGCTAGGCGCAGGCATCACACGCGCATTCACGATCCGCAATGTGGGAAACCAGCCGCTGACAGGCATCTCAGCCAGTCTCCACGGGGTAAATGCTGCGGATTTTCTGCTGCTTACAGCCCCGGCGGAGACGGTGCAGCCTGGGGAAAGCACGAGCCTGAGCCTACGCTTTACCCCAATGGCGACAGGCACACGCACGGCAGCCCTGCGCATCACGAGCAACGATGCAGACGAAAACCCCTTTGACAGCACGCTGTATGGCCATGGCTACCATGCACCTGCTAGCCGTTATTTCAAAATCCTGAGCCTGGGCACGACGAATGCCTCTGTGGTAGATCACCATGCCCTGACGGGGGATGACCGTGGTGGCATCGCGACCACCTTGGACAGCGTTTTTGTCACCGGGGATACCGGCACATCACGCCATAATCTGGATCTGGGTAGCGGCGTGGCGATCGGGCGTGGCTGGGATGGTCTATGCTGTGATATCGGTACTGGCACGGCCTATGTGCTGGGGCACAATGGCGCGGAGTTTGGCGGCGGTGGGCGCGTGGTCAGCCAGCTCATCCAAATCGATCCAGTCACTGGGGCTTTGACGGACTCTATCATCACGCTGTCTAGCCCGATTGTGACTTTCTATCAAAGCGGGATCTTCAGCGGCAATGGGCGCGTGGTCATCTTCACCGGCTCTCAGGTCTATGACATCCTGCTACCCACAGGAGAGGTGCGTAACCTGGGCACCATGTTCACGCCTGCATGGAGGGGCAGTGAAAGCTGGGCCGTGTGGGGGGTGGCCGAGTTTTTCGGAGACCGCCTCTACCTAGCCTACCGCGCAGAGAGCGGGCCCGCCATTGTGCGCTGCCGTGTGCCAGATGGGCAGGTGCAGGTGATCGCGAACTTTACCAACCTCAGTGATATGGCGAGCTGGACGGTCTCCCCACACCGCGGACGCTGGTATTTCCATCATGAATTCACCAGCCAGTTCGGCGGCACGCAAGAGACGCTGGGGTTTGCGGATGCTAGGTTTGATATGGGGCCGCCGCCCCAGCCAGAGATCGAAGTCCTAGGGCCAGGAAATGCGCCGATAGCAGATGGCACTGGCACGCTGAACTTTGGCAGTAGCCAAGTCGTAGGCACGACCGTGGAGCGCACCCTCACGGTGCGCAATGGCGGCACGGGTATCTTGAGCCTGATCGGGCCGCCGGTCATTGATGGCGCTCATGCCGCAGAGTTTGAGGTTTCTGCGCTGGCGACTGAGCAGCTTTTGCCTGGGGCATCGACCACGCTGACGGTGCGCTTTACGCCCACGAGCAGCAGCATGCGGACTGCGGCCCTGCACCTTGTGAATAGTGACAGCAATGAAAACCCCTATGACGTGCGGCTCACTGGCACTGCCATGGGCGGTGAAATCGCCGTGGAACAGCCCGCCGGGACAGCACTGCTGGCTGGGAGTAGCGTGGTGGACTTTGGCCCCGTGCTGGCTAGCACACAGGTCAGTCGCAGCTTTACCCTAAAAAATCTAGGCACGACGACGCTCGGGGATATCAGCGTCAGCATCCAGGGTGCGGATGCAGATCACTTCACCATCAGCATGGCACCGCCGGTCACCATCCCGCCCCGTGGCAGTGGCACGATGGTGGTGGTGTTTCACGCGCCGGAGGTGCGGAGTTACCAAGCCACTCTTTCAATCGGCAGCGATGATTTTGATGAGAACCCGTTTGAGATCAATCTGACGGGTAGCGGGGTGAATGTGCTGGCCCCGGCCATGATCGGGCATCCTGTCAGTCAGATCGTGGCGCTGGGTCAGCCGGTGACCTTTAGCGCCCTGGTGAGTAGTCCGCTGCCCTTGAGCCTCCAGTGGCAGCGCGTTGCGGGGGCTAGCTATGCCAGCATCCCTGGAGCCCGAGCAGCCTCCTACACGCTACCGAGTGTGCGGCTGACAGACGCGGCCAAGCTCTACCGCCTGCGCGCCAGCAACCGTGCAGGCAGCGTGGATAGCACCGCCGCAGCGCTGACCGTGGTGGACCGTGCGACACGTCGGCAAAACGTCGCTGAAGGAACACGGGCCACCTTCACCGCGAGTGCGGCCACGACGGCGGGCACTGCCCTCAGCTACCAGTGGCTGAAGGATGGCGGCGCGCTGCCTGCGGATGCACGCTTTCAGATTGGCCCTGCTGAGCGCTTAGTGATCCAGCCCGTGCGTGCAGAAGATGCAGGCACCTACACCTGCGTGGTCAGTGGGCCGGGAGGTAGCCTGCCCTCTGGGGCAAATGTGCTGACCGTCTTTGCCTCGGCACCCGTCATCAGCCCGAATCCGCTGGTAATGAGGGCAGGGATCGTGGGTGGCAGCTATCGTGAGCCGATCCCGTTGCATCCAGAACATGGCAGGGCGACGACCTTCACTGCCACCGGCCTGCCACCAGGTCTAAAGCTGGATGCTGCCACGGGTGAAATTTATGGCGTGCCGACCCAGGCTAGGCAGACCCCGCCTTACACCCTGCAACTCACGGCTCAAAACACGGCTGGCACGGCTAGGGCCACGGCGACCCTGATCGTACACCCGCTGCCTGAGGGTGTGGCGGGAGATTATGTGGGCATCCTGGAACGGGGTGCTGAGAGTGATGGCCTGGGCGGTAGGATTGATCTCAAGATCACCCCAGGCGGTCTGTGCACGGGCAGGGTGGCCCTGGGCAGGCGCGTCCTTTCCCTGACACCGGGCAGCATCAGCACGACACTCGGCAGTGCAGATGTCACTGGCAGCTTGGTCTTAAACCGAGCACCCCAGCCGCCGCTGCAGGTGAGCTTTGTCATCAATACAAGCACTGGGCGTATCAGTGTAGGCAGCATCGGCAGCAGTGCCTTTACCGCCTGGAAAAAGGGCTGGATCCCAGGCTATCTCTCCCATCAGTATGATGGGCGTTACACTTTCACGCTGGGCCTGCCCTCCCCTCTGGTCGGTCTTGAAGCCATCCCACAGGGCACTGGTTTTGGCAGCTTTCAGGTGCCACAGAGGCTGGATGGCATTCACATCACGGGCAAAACCGCAGACGGCGACGGCTTTACCTCCAGCAGCTTCCTCGGGCCAGATGGAGACCTAGCGCTGTTTGATGACCTACCTTCCAGGGGTAGCCTCCTGGGCATCCTAACTATCATCCCTGGCACGGAACCTGGGTTTGATGACAACGTGCTCACGGGCACGCCAACGTGGTCGCGCCCAGCCAATGCGGCGGTGAATGTCAGCACTTACCGGGCGGGCTTCAGCGCCATTTCCATGGTGCTGGAAGGCGGCAGCTACCTCCCCCCTGCATCGGGCACCTTGCTGCTTGGCAAAAGCCTGCCGCCACAGCCTGACAATGCGTCGCTGTCCTTCCTGGGCGGGGGCATCGGTGGGCCGCCCTCACGGGTGGACAGGACGGTGTCTCTGGTGCCTGGGGCGCAGGTCATCATCCCGGCCACCAGCACCTTCCCAGCCTCTCTGACGATCACCACAGCGACGGGGATTTTCACCGGCGGCTTTACGCTATTGGATGTGCATCCTGTGACCCCGCATGTGGCACCGATCCGGCGCACTGTCACTTTCCAGGGTGTCATTTCAGGCCAAGGCAGTGAGCAGCGCGGGAGGGGCTTTTTCCTCCTGCAGCAACTGCCTAGGCCCGTGTATCCGCAGCCTGCCGTGCTGCCGGTTCTTTCGGGGCAAGTGCTGCTGGAATGAGGTCTGGGAGGGTTGGTTACCAGCCACCCCCCAGCGCCTTTACCAGCATCACGGTGGCTAGGTAAAGCTGCCCCTGGAGGCGTGTGGCCTCACGTTCGGCACGCAGGAGGGTGCGCTGAGCGTCTAGCACCTCAAAGTAGGCCACGAGACCAGACTCGTAGCGCTTTTGGGAAAGCTCCAGCGCGCGTGCGGCAGCAGCGACGGTAGCATCCTGGGCGGCGGATTGACGGCGCAGCACTTCCAGACCGCTGAGGGCATCCTCCACCTCACGCATGGCGTTGAGCACCGTCTGCCGATAGCGCGCGGTGCCCTGCTCGTAGCGCGCCTTGGCGGCCACATACCCGGCGCGCACCCGCCCACCGCGCAGCAGGGGCCATTCCACGGCGGCAGGGCCCAGGCCCCACACATGGCTACTGCGGTTATCCATCAGCTCATAAAAACTGGTCTGCGTGCCACCGCGCACGCCGAGGGTGATGGAGGGAAAATAAGCCGCACGCGCCACGCCGATCTCCGCATTCAGCGCTGCCATTTCCCGCTCAGCAGCAGCGATGTCTGGCCGCCGCTCCAGCAGGGTGCTGGGCAGGGCGCGCGGCAAGGCGGGGGGCTGCCCCGTGAGCGGCAGGGCGGGTAGCGTAAGCTCGCCAGGCACCTTGCCTAGCAGCAGCGCGATGGCGTGCTCTAGCTCGGCACGATCCCGCTCTAGGCCGATGGCCTCTGCCTGCGTCTCCGCGAGGTCTGTCTCTGCCTGGGCGACGTCCACCTGGGCCACATCCCCCTGGGCGAATCTTTTCCGCGCCAGCTCCACCGTGCGCTGGCGCACACTGACGGTGCGGCGCAGCAGGGCCAATTGAGCATCCTGGAGGCGCAGAGCGTAATAATTCATCGCCAGCTCACTCAGCAGCCCGAGGCGCGCATTTTGTAGATCCGCCTCGGCGGCATCACCACGAGCGGCCCCCGCGCGCGCCTGATTGCGGACACGGCCCCAAAAGTCGATTTCATATTGTAGATCGAGCACATTCAGCAGCGTGTTGCGGGTGCGCCCGCCTGCGAACTGGAACTGCATTGAGCCCGTCGCACGGTCCCGCTGGGCACTGTGGCGCAGGGTAGCATTTGGGAAAAAACCAGCCCGGTCTGCGCGCGCGAGTGCCCTGGCCTCCAGCACGCGCTGGCGGGTGATCTCCAGCGTCGGGCTGTGCTGCTCTGCCTCCTGCATCAGGGCACTGAGGCGGCTATCCCGAAATAGATGCCACCAGTCCCCACGCTCAGCGGCATCCGCCGGGCGGGCAGTGCGCCACGGGCCATGGGTCTGAAAGTCCTGCGGCAGGGGGGGGGCTGCCCTTTCCCCAGGCCGGGGGGCGAGGTCACAGCCACTGAGCAAGATGGCAGCGGCAGGCAGAAAAATCAGGCGCAGCAGGGGCGTCGAGGTCATGGAGAGCATGGAAAGAGATGAAAGGACTGGTGGCATCCTTCCTTACCAGGAAAGCGGCGCGCTTACTCCGCAGGTTCCACTTTGACCCCCATCTCCTCTAACACGGCATCCACCGACTGTAGCAGCCGATATGGCACACGGCGGCGTTGATATTTGCGAAAGATCACATCCCGCAGCGCCAGCCACAGCTCTTGATTCGGTTTCTCGATAGGCACCCAGTCCTCATCCTCCGGTTCCGTTTTGCGGAAGACCCAGGCACGGCTGTTCCAGTAGGCGCGGTAGTAGCGCTTCCGGCCATCTTCTTCACGGTTCTCGTGCCATTCGTGGACTTGGTTTTTGGTCATTGAGTGCGCGGAGGATGCGCTAGGTTCCGCACCATGCAAGCCCCCATGCCCGCTGCCCCCTCCCCTGCCCTCGCACGGCTGCTCCTCTACCTGCTGGCCGTGATGCTCGGGGGGGCGCTGCTAGCTGCCCCATTTTACCACCTAGGCCAGGCCGCAAGGGATTGGCTAGAGGCCACCTCTGCCGGAGATACCGGCCCTGGCCGCTGGCTGCTCTCTGAGATCCGGCGCGCCCACTTCACGCGCTATTTCAATCGTGCCGTGCTCGTCTCTGCCATCCTCTTCATTTGGCCCTGCCTGCGCGGCCTGCGCATGGATCGCCGTTACCTGCCATCTTGGCGTCTATCCTGGGCTGCACCACGGCAGTTTTTGATTGGGTTCAGCCTCGCAGCGGGGCTGCTTCTCCTCATGGGTTTTGTCTTTCTCAAAGCCGGTGCCTACCAGCTACGTCCCGTGCCAGGTTGGGGGCGCTTGGCAGAGCCGATCACGGCCGCGCTGGGCGCAGGCGTGGTGGAGGAGTTCTTTTTTCGCGCCTGGCTGCTCGGCTTATTGCTGGGCAGCATGACACGCCGCCCCGCCATCGTTTGGGCCGTTTTCATCTTTGCCATCGTGCATTTCCTCAAGCCACCCGATGGCTGGCAAATCGCTGACTCTCAGGTGACTTGGCACAGCGGTTTTAGCGTGCTGGCGCAAATCGCGCGCGGTTTTGGCGATATGGATTTCCTGCTGGCAGAGTTTGCCACCCTGGCCGCCGTCGGCTGGGCCCTCACGCAGGCACGGCTAAAAACAGGTGGCCTATGGGCTGGCATCGGGCTTCACGCCGGTTGGGTATTTGGGCTGAAGTGGTTCAGCGGTCTCACCCTCCACATCAAAGGCTGGCTGCCTTGGATCGGCCCGAATCTCAAGGTCGGCCTCGTGCCTCTCGCCATGGTTCTGCTCACCGGCTGGCTGGCTCTACGCCTCCTCCCCCAGGCTGAAGACTCTGAATGAAATCATTTGCAGGTCGCGCAGACCTGGAATCATCTAGGCGCAGCCCGTTGCCCGGGTGGCGGAATTGGTAGACGCGCCAGACTTAGGATCTGGTTGAGCAATCAGTGCAGGTTCGAGTCCTGTCCCGGGCACCA
>JAIWOJ010000024.1 GCA_020216965.1 Prosthecobacter sp. | reverse complement strand
GGTGGCAGTTTCGGAGTGGGACGGCAAGCATCTGCCTTACATCGAGAATTATGTGAACCTGCTCGTCATCGAGGACGCGGCTGCGGTTTCCAAAGAAGAGATTGATCGCGTTTTGACGCCGCTGGGCGTGGCGATGGTGAAAAAGGGCGGCACTTGGGTGAAGATCACGAAGCCCTGGCCGGAGAAGATGGATGAGTGGACGCACTACGCTTACGACTCAAAGGGCAATCCGACCTCCAAAGACTACCTCGTGGGGCCACCGACGCGGATGCAATGGGTGGGCAATCCACGCTGGAGCCGTCACCACGATCGCATGTCGTCGGTGAGCGCGAAAGTGAGCAGCGGCGGGCGCATCTTTTACATCATTGATGAGGGCAGCCGCATCACCATCCTCACCCCGCCGAAATGGATGCTCGTGGCACGCGATGCCTTCAACGGCACCGTTTTGTGGAGAAAAGCCATCCCGGAGTGGAGCACGCATCTATGGCCGCTAAAGTCCGGCCCCACGCAGCTCACGCGCCGCCTCGTGAGCATCGGTGACAAAGTGTATGTCACCCTTGGCATCACGGCTCCCATCGTCTGCCTGGATGCGGCCACAGGGAACCTCATTCGCACCTACGAGCAGACGAAGGGCACGGAAGAGATTCTCTACCGCAACGGCACGCTCTACGCGCTGGTGAACAAGGAGGCATGGCGCTTGAATGAGGAGTTTGCCGTCAAAGCACAGAGCGATCAAAAGCGCGTGGAGACGGAGTTTAACTGGGATGGCAAGCCGAAGCACCTCATTGCCGTCGATGCAGAGAGCGGGAAGACCCTTTGGGAGCACGAGGATCGCATCGCGCCTGTCACGCTCGCCATCGATGACAAGCGTGTCGTTTATTACAATGGCGATGGCCTTGCCTGCCGGGATGCGAAGACCGGCGCGGTGAAATTCACCACCGATCCCACGAAGCGCCGCGAGCTGTATGAGTTCAACTTTGCACCGCGAGTGCTGCTGCACGGCGATGTCATTATCTACGCCGGTGGCACGGGCGAGATGAAGGGCATGAACGCGGAGACCGGCAAGGACATGTGGACCGCGCCGCATGAAAAGAGCGGCTACCGCAGCCTGGAGGATGTCGTCGTTGCGCAGGGCCTCGTGTGGAATTCCGGCAACCTCCAGGGCAATCAAAGCGGCGAGTATCGCGGCTTTGACCCGATCACGGGCGAAAAGAAGAAGAGCTTCTTCCCCGATGTGCCAGAGGGCACCTACTGGTTCCACCACCGCTGCTATATGGGCAAGGCGACGGAGAAGTACATCATGCCCTCCCGCACCGGCATCGAGTATGTCGATATGGAAAAGCAGCACTGGGATCTGAATCACTGGGTGCGCGGTGCCTGCCTCTACGGCGTGATGCCCTGCAACGGCCTCACCTACGCCGGCCCGCACAACTGCGCCTGCTATCCCGAGGCGAAACTCGATGGCATGGCCGTCCTCGCCAGCGAGCCACGCTACCCCCTGCCTCCGCCCACGCCTGACAGCGAGCGTTTGCTCAAAGGTCCCGCCTACGCCGCTGCGATCGATGAAAAAGAACCCGATGCCGCCGACTGGCCCACCTACCGTTCCGACAACGCCCGCAGCGGCGCGGCAAAGAGCGATCTGCGCAAAGATCTCGGCATGGCCTGGGAGGTAAAGCTCACCCCGCCGCTCTCCACCACGACGACGGCTGCTGGCCTCACCTTTGTCAGCGAGGTGGACAAGCACACCCTGCATGCCTTTGACGCCGCCACGGGCAAGGAAGCCTGGCATTTCATCGCCGGTGGCCGCATCGACTCGCCGCCCACCTACTGGAAAGGCCGCGTGCTCTTTGGCGGCAAGGATGGTCACGTCTATTGCCTCCGCGCCACGGATGGTGCGCTCGTGTGGCGCTTTCAGGCGGCTCCATCGAATCTCAGGCACGCCGCCTGGGAGCAGACGGAGAGCGTGTGGCCCGTGCATGGCAGCGTGTTGGTCGAAAACGGCCTCGTGAGCTTCGTCGCAGGACGTTCCTGCTTCCTCGATGGCGGATTGTGGCTCTACCGTCTCGACGCGAAGACTGGCGAGATGCGGGTGAAGAAAAACTACGACGACAAAGACCCCGAAACCGGCGGCGACCTCAATGATCGCCACAAGACGCTGCAAATGCCCGTGGCCTCCAATGACATCCTCAGCAGCGACGGCAAGTGGACTTACCTCCGCACCCAGAAAATCACCGCTGATGGCACCCGTGTCGAGATCGGGCCCGTGAGTGGCGATTTCGCCAAACAAGGCGGTGCCCACAAAGGCGAAGGCGCGCATCTTTTCGCCCCGATGGGCTTCCTTGATGACTCCAACTTCCACCGCAGCTACTGGGTGTATGGCAAGAGCTTCGCCGGAGGCCACGGCGGCTACTTCCAGGCCGGCAAATACGCACCGGCGGGCCGCATCTTGGTCCACGATGACAAGAACGTCTATTCCTATGGCCGCGAGGCGCAGTATTATAAATGGACGACGACGATGGAGTACACGCTTTTCTCCACGCCCAAAACCCCGCCTGAACAAGCCTACACCACCGAGGAAGCCACCACCCCGCGCCAGGGGAATAGTCTCGTGCTCGGCCCGGATGGGCAGCCGCTGCCCGTGCAGAATCAGGTCAATGAAAACAAGACCGCCAAGAAAGCTGATGGCAAAAAAGGCAAGGGCATCGCGAAAGGGGATGCCAAAAAGAAAGGGGCCGCCGCACCCGCCAACGCCCCGATCCCCGGCTCCGTGCTCTTCCCGATGAATGACGCGCTCGATCCCACCCAGGCCGCACTGAGCGTCGAAGCCTGGGTGCTGCCGGACAAGCCCAATGGCACCGTTTTGCACCACGGCGGCCCGCTTCGCGGCTACGCGCTCGACATCCGCGACAAGAAGCCACAGTGGCACATCCGCAGCGATTCCAAAGTCACCACCATCGTCAGTGCCGAGGCCCTCACTGACGGCTGGCACCACCTCGCTGCCACCCTGACTGCCGATGGCAAAATGGCCCTCTACATCGACGCGAAACTCGTCGCCGAAGGCAATGCCACCGCCATCGACGCCAAACCCGCCCGCCCGCTCTACCTCGGCAATGGCGACGGAGCCGCAGAAGGCAACGCTGGAGGCTACAGTGGCCTGCTGGATCAATTCGCGCTTTATCACAAAGCCCTCACGCCCGCCGAAGTGCAGCAGCGCTTCGAAGCGCCCGATGTGAAACCAGCTGACGCCATCCTCGTCTGCAATTTCGACAACGGCGACAGCCGCGACAGCGGCCCGAAGGGTCTCCACGGCATCGGTGCCGGCGTCGAAACCGGCAAAGGCAAAGTCGGTGGTGCCTTGTGGTTCAAAGGCGGCGCAGCAGGTGGTGGTGCCAACGCCCCCGGCAGCTTCGTGAAGCACACCTGGGACCGCTTTGTGCCCATCGTCGCCCGCAGCATGGCCCTCGCCGGTAAAACGGTGCTCGTCAGCGGCCCGCCGGATACGATTGATGAAGAATACGCCTTTGAACGCCTCGCCGCCAAAGACCCCGCCATCCTTAAAGAACTCGAAGAGCAAAACGAAGCCCTCGAAGGCAGACGTGGTGCCAAGATGTGGGCCGTGAACGTCGAAACCGGAGAACAAAGCACTGGCCTCGACCTCACCAGCCCGCCGGTGTGGGACGGCATCACCATCGCCCAAGGCCGCGTCTATGTGAGCACGGTGGATGGGCGTTTGCAGTGCTTTGGCAAGTGAGAGCCTTAAACCCAGATGCCGAAGCTCTCCGTGGGGCGGACACTCTTGTCTGCCATAGCTTCCGCATCCCGGCTGAACCTGTGTCCCCGCCCCATCTTCCATCCCTTGGATTCCAATCATAATCAGCCCCATCCTGGCTTTCCATAGCAGGAGAAAAGTCACGAGAGACATGTGATTCGTTGCCTCTGCGCCTGCACTGCGCGCTGGAAACTTCCCGCCATCTGCGCACCATCATGCTTTCATGCGCCCCCTCTTTCTCAGCCTCCTCATCGCCCAGGCCGCCACCGCCGCCGAGGTCACCCTACACCGCTGGTCCGGCAGCCTGAACGTGCCTGATCCCGTCGCCTGCACTGTGGATGAAAAAGGCCGCGTCTATGTGGCTGCCACCACGCGCCGCAAGGCGGCCGACCTCGACATCCGCGAGCACCCGATGTGGATCACCGATGATGTGGGCCTAAGCAGCGTGGAGGAGAAGCGCGAGTTCCTGAAGCGCGAGCTGGCCCCTGGAAAACTCCGCCTGCCACGCGGTGGGCTGAAGGACCACAACAAGGATGGCTCCATTGATTGGAAGGACCTCACCGTTCACAGCGAGCGCATCTACCAACTCCGCGACACCGACGGCGACGGCACGGCAGACAAGATGACCGTTTTCGCTGAAGGCTTCAACACAGAGGTCACCGGCATCGCGGCGGGCGTCCTTTACCATGATGGCTGGGTCTATGCCACCATCGCGCCCGATCTGTGGCGGCTGAAGGACACCGATGACGATGGCGTGGCGGATGTGCGGGAAGTCGTCGTCCACGGCTTCGGCATGCACATCGCGTATGCCGGGCATGATATGCACGGCCCCCGCCTCGGCCCCGATGGCCGCATTTACTGGAGCATCGGCGACAAAGGCGTGAACGTGACCAGCAAGGAGGGCAGGCATTGGTTTTACCCCCATGAAGGTGCCGTGATGCGCGTGGAGCCTGATGGCAGCGACTTCGAGGTCTTTGCCCACGGCCTGCGCAATGTGCAGGAGATCGCTTTCGATGACTTCGGCAACATCTTCGGCGTGGACAACGACGCCGACTTGCCCGGCGAAAAGGAGCGCTTCGTTTACATCACCGAGCAGAGCGATTCCGGCTGGCGCTGCGCCCACCAATACATGAAGGCCGAAAGCCGCTGGATGCGCGAGGGGATCTGGCAAGCACCTCCCGTAGGCGCAGACACCGCTCTGCGAGCGAAGTCCTCAGACAGCATTCTGGCGAACGCGCCTACGCCCCTCTTCATCACACCGCCGCTGGCAAACTACTCCAACGGCCCCGCTGGCTTTATCCACGAGCCCGGCACCGCCCTTGGCGCGCGTTTGAAAGGCCACTTCATCCTCGACCAGTTCCCCTCTGGAAAGATGGAGGCCTTCACCATCAGCCCGAAAGGCAGCGCCTTTGAAATGAGCCGCCCGCGCCTCATCAATAGCGGCATCATGGGCATCGGCCTCAGCTTCGGCCCGGATGGCGCGCTCTACATGGCGGACTGGGTTGGCGGCTATCCGCTGGATGAAAAAGGTGCCATCTGGCGTGTCGATGAGGATAAGCCCAATCCCGCCCGGGCTGAAACACAGCGGCTGCTCAGCGCAGGCTTCCAAGACAGCAGCATCGACACTTTGAAGACTCTGTTAGGCCATGCCGACCAGCGCGTGCGCTTAGGCGCGCAGCTTCAACTGGCCGCCAGAGACGCCTGGCAGACCCTCGCCACCGTGCTGGCAGATGCGGATGCCCCCCTGCTTGCCAGGGTCCACGCCGCCTGGGGCATCGGCATCGGCCTCCGCCGGGGAAAGACGGACGACGCCCTGCTGCAGCCCGCGCTCACCACCCCGGATGCTGAACTGCAGGCTCAGCTCGCCAAAATCATCGGAGACGCCCCCGTAAAGGCTGGGGAAGCCAGCCGAGGCAGAGTCGCAGGCTGGGTGGCCTCTGAAAACATGCGCGTGCGCTTCCATGCCGCCATCGCCGCAGGCAAGCTGAAGCTCGCCAACGCCGCGCCAGCCCTCTGGAAGATGGCGGCGAAGGACGGCGCGGATGCCTGGCTGCGCCATGCCGCCGTCACCGGCCTCTCCGGTGCCTGCACTGCGGAAGACCTGGCCGCCCGCCTGGGGGATGCAGATCAGAACACCCGCCTCTGCGCCACGCTCGCCCTCGCCCGTCAGCATTCACCGCTCATCGTCAAAGCACTGGAAGATGCCAATGCCGCCATCGTCGATGAAGCCGCGCGTGCCATCCATGATGACACCGGCATCCCCGCCGGCCTGCCCGCCCTGGCCGCCCTGGTGGACACGAAGAAGACGCCCTCAGAAATGACCACGCGCCGCGCGCTGAACGCCAACCTCCGCCTCGGCCAGGAAGAAAACGCCCGCCGCCTACTCACCACCGCCCTCAGCGGGTCTCAGGAGGCATTTGCCGCCTTGCTCGCGTTTACGGAACCCCCGCGCCTTGACCGCGTGGACGGCGTGAACCGCGCCTACCCTCCGCGAGACAAGGCCGCCATCGCCGCCGTCATCCAGCCCCACGTCGCGCAGTTGCTCGCGCTCACTGACCCAGCTCTGAAAACCGCCGGCATCGAGCTCATGGTCACTTTTGAACTCAACGTCGAAGCCACTGCCCTCGGCAGCATCATCGCCGATACCGCCGCCAGCCCCGGCCTGCGTGTCGGCGCGCTCCGCCTCATGGCAGCTCAGCACGCGAAAGAGCCCGCCTTTGCCGCCAGTCTGGCACTCGCCGCCGAAAATGCCTCTCCTCAGGAACTACGGCTGGAAGCCCTGGCGCAGACCTTTGCCCACCAGCAAGACCGCTCCGTGGCAGAGGCCTCCCGCGTGCTGGAGCAGGGCACCCTCATGGAAAAACAGACCGCCCTGAAGCTCTTGCCCAGCCTGCAAAACAAGCCTGCTGAAACGCTCATGGACACCTGGCTGCAGCGCCTAGCTGCTGGCAAGGTGGAGCCTGGCCTAAAGCTGGACGTGCTGGAGGCCGCTGCCGCCTTCCCCGCCCTGGCCGAACGCCTGGCCACCTACCAGCAGAGCCGCACCTCCGCGCCGCGCGATGATTTGATCGAAGGCGGCAGCATCGCCAACGGCCGCGAGATCGTCACCAACCATCTCGGTGCCAACTGCCTTGCCTGCCACACCGTCGAAGCCAAAGAAGGCAGCCAGGTGGGTCCAGTGTTAAAAAACATCGGCGGCCAGCGCAGCAAGGCCGAGCTGCTGGAAAGCCTGCTCAACCCCGTCGCCAAGATCGTGCCCGGCTACGGGCTCGTCTCCGTGACCCTGAAGGACGGCACCAACCACGCCGGTGCCCTCTACAAGGAGGACAAGACCACCCTCACCCTGCGCCTGGCCGACGGCACCGAGAAAAAACTCCCCCGCGCGCAGATCACCATGCAGACCCCACCTGTCTCCATGATGCCCCCCATGCTCGGCATCCTCACCGCCGCCGAAGTGCGCGATGTCGTCGCCTACCTCAGCAGTCTCAAGCCCGGCAAGAGCAAGACGGTGAAAAATGACGAGCACTGAGCCCGCCCTATCCTCCGAGCGCCTAAAAAAACCTGCTCACCATGGGATTCCTGTCGCAACAGTCCCTGCCATTTTGAAGCGTGAACTCTGGGCTCTGGGGCGGGCCTTTGAGGAATCTGTGAGCTTTCTCCTAGTGGGGAGCGTAGCTGCTTCACTCCCGAATTCATGAGCCAGCCAGACCCCATCAACCAAGACCTGTCCCAGACGGAATCCAGGACGAACTACCTGCCCTACCCATCCTCTCGGCTAGCGGCAAAAATCATCCCACAGGATCTCACGAACTTCAAAAGTCGCGGCATCACGCGTGTGGAGCGTGAATTGCAGCAAGAGCTTGTGGAGTTGCGTGAAGCTTACCTGAAGGTGATCGATGCCTTTAACTGGAATAAGCTGATCTACGAATCTCAATTCGGCTTTGAACCGGTGGTCGGGGAATCCTACCATCTTTACGAGATCAATGGCAGGAGACACCTCAGCATGATTGAGCCGGAGTCTTGGCACCAACGCTGGATCGGCACTTTCCGTCTCAACGCTGACGGACGCTGGCAGGCAGAGAGGGTAGCGGATGACTTTGACATCCGCTCCTTTGTCAGCACCACCGTCGGCTCGTGATGGCCGTCATTGTTCTTTAGACGACCACGCAGTGCACGCGGACGATGCCTGGCACTTTTTCCAGCTCTGCCAGCACACTAGCTGGCGGCGTGGAGTCCAGGGTAAGGAGCGTAAGGGCTGTGCCACCTTCCTTGTTCCGGCTGAGGCTCATGTCAGCAATGTTGACCTGGTTTTTGCCAAGGATGCTGCTGTAGGCGGCGATCATGCCTGGGCGGTCCTGGTTTTCGATGAAGAGCAGGGTGCCTTCTGGGCGTGTCTCGATGTGGCGGTCATTGACCTTCACGATGCGCGGTTCTCCGCCAAAGAAGGTGCCGGCGATGCTAGCGGTCTCCCCTTCAGAACGGACGATGACTTCAATCAGGTCGGTGAAAAGACTGGCCTCAGGCAGACGGCTCTCCGTCAGGCGTAGGCCAAGATTCTCGGCCACGCCCGTGGCGTTGATGTAGTTGACCTGCTCAGCCCCTACCGCTCGCTCCAGGAAGCCTTTGAGCACAGCGCGGGAAATGAGGGTGGTGTCCCCACTGCCAACTTTGCCGCTGTAGTTGATGCGCACGACATTGGCCCTGGAGGGAGCGATTTGAGAGACGAGGCGGCCCAGGAGTTCGCCAAACTTCAGGAACGGGCCGATCTCGGCAAGCACCTTGGGATCGACGTTGGGCATGTTCACGGCATTGACAACGGTGCCATGCAGCAGATGGGCCTTGATGACCTCGGCGATCTCAATGCCGACGTTTTCCTGCGCCTCCTCCGTGCTTGCCCCCAGGTGCGGGGTAAAGACCGTGTTCGGTGCCTTGAGCAGCGGGTAATCTGCAGGCGGAGGTTCTGTTTCAAACACATCCAAGGCGGCCCCGGCGATGGTTCCATCCGTGAGGGCCTGGGCCAGAGCAGCATCGTCAATCAGGCCGCCACGCGCGCAGTTGATGATGCGGCAGCTCTTTTTCAGGCTAGCGAGACGCTTGGCATTGATCGTGTGCGTTGTCTCTGCCGTGAGCGGCATGTGCATCGTGATGTAGTCTGCCTGCACGATCGCGGCGTCTAAATCTTCACAGAGGGTCACCCCAAGGCTTTCGGCACGGTTTTTGGAGAGATAAGGATCATAGGCGACCACATGCATACCAAAGGCCTTGGCACGTTTGGCAAACTCTGCGCCAATGCGCCCCATGCCGAGCACGACTAGGGTCTTGCCATAGACCTCGGTGCCTTGGAAGCTTTTGCGATCCCATTTCCCGCTAACTATCGTAGCATGAGCTTGCGGGGTCTTGCGGCTTAGGGCCATCATGAGGGTGAATGCCTGTTCTGCGGTGGAAATGGTGTTGCCGCCGGGGGTATTCATCACCACCACACCCCGTTTGCTGGCCACCGGCACATCGATGTTATCGACGCCGACACCTGCCCGTCCCACCACTTTCAGATTTGCCGCCGCTTCCAGCACCTTGGCTGTGACCTTGGCTCCCGAGCGCACGATGATGGCATGAACATCGCGCGATGCCTCAATCATCGCCGCTTCCTCTTTCAAATTCATGTTCACGACGACTTCAAAGGCAGGCTCCGCCTGGAGCAGCTCGATGCCTTTGCTCGAGATGGGGTCGTTGTTGCCGGCGATGAGGATTTTGAATTTCTGGGCCATGTCAGGGGGTGGGAAAAGGGGGCGCAGGCTAGGGCAGACCGCCCTTTTCGCAAGAGGGAGCTTCCTCAGAAATGCTCTCCGCAGCCACTTGTCAGGCCAGGATGGGTCGGATCACCCTGGCGGGATCGACACCCGTCAGGCGGAAATCGAGGCCTTGAGAACGGAACGTCAGCTTTTCGTGGTCGATGCCGAGCTGGTGAAGGATGGTAGCATGGATGTCATGGACGTGGGCGGGATTCTCCACGGCACCAAAACCGAACTCATCAGTCTGGCCGTAAGTGATGCCGCCTTTGAAACCACCCCCCGCGAACCACATGGTGAATGCATCGATATGATGATTGCGCCCGGTGGACTCACGCACCTCCCCCATCGGCGTGCGGCCAAATTCACCACCCCAGATGACGATGGTTTCGTCCAGGAGGCCACGTTGCTTGAGGTCTTTGACGAGTGCAGCGCTGGCCTGGTCAATGTCGCGACATTTTTCCGGCAAATGTTTTTCCAGGTTTTCCGTGGGGCCGCCATGGTGATCCCAATTCGTATCGTAAAGCTGCACAAAGCGGACACCACGCTCGACAAGGCGGCGCGCCAGAAGGCAGTTCCTGGCAAAGGTGGTCTCTTTCGGATCCTTGATGCCATAAAGGTCGAGCGTGGCCTGCGACTCCCCACTGGTGTCCATGAGTTCGGGGGCACTCGTCTGCATCTTAAAGGCCATTTCGTAGGCGTTGATGCGGGTGTTGATCTCTTGGTCACCTGTTTCGATCAGGCGCTTTAAGTTGAGTTCACGCACCGCGTCCACGACTTCGCGTTGCTGAGCAGGTCTGATCTCGCTGGGAGTGGAAAGGTTCACGATGGGATCGCCCTGGTTGCGCAGAGGCACGCCTTGATAAGTCGTCGGCAGCACACCGCTGCCCCATAGCACTGCCCCCCCACGCGGCCCACGGGGCCCGCTTTGTAGCACCACAAATCCAGGCAGGTTATCACACTCACTCCCCAAGCCATAAGTGATCCAGGCCCCCATGCTAGGACGCCCAAACAGGCCACTGCCGGTGTTCATAAAAAGCTTCGCCGGAGCATGGTTAAAGAGGTCCGTCTTGCAGGTCGTGACGAGGCTGATTTCATCGACAATCTTGGCGGTGTGTGGCAGGTAGTCGCTCACCCATGCACCGCACTGGCCATGCTGCTTGAAGCCGATCTTCGGCCCGAGCAGGTCGCTGC
>JAIWOJ010000023.1 GCA_020216965.1 Prosthecobacter sp. | reverse complement strand
TTGGGGCGATAAACGATAGGCGTGACGGCAGGGGGGACGGCGGTCATGTGCCTCCTATCCTGCCATAACCTCACCGCTTGTCACGTCCCGCCACATCTTTACTGCGGGTGAACTTTCTCAATCCAGCGTGATGCCATGCCAGTAGGCAAACTCCCAAGCCCAGCCGTTCGCGTGCGCCTCCAGGCCTAGCGTGACGTCCTGGCCCTTCCACTTCGCTAGATCGACCTCCACGGTCTTCCAGCGTGGCTTTTCATGGTCCACGGTCATGGTCTTGACCTCTTGACCGTTGACCAAAACCTTGAGCAACCAATCGCCGCGATCATCCGCAGCCACGCTGAAGCTCAGCTTCGTCTTCTCGACCTTCAGCTTTCGCTCAAAGCTCGCGGGCGTCTTCTTATCCGGGAACGGATGCATGAGCAGCACGTTCGTCTTGCCGTGGTATTCAGCCAGTTTGACCGGCGTGCGCTCAAAATCGGGCGCATTGACCTTCCAATCGGGATTCCACAGGCTGACGCTCTCCCAGTCGATGGCACGCCAGTTAGGCTTGGGCGGCTGAGCGGAGCTTGGCGGCAGTTCCACACCTTGGATGAGCAGTTTCTTCTTTTCCGGCGTGAGCGGACCTTCTTCCGGTGGAGCCAAAATATACCAAATGAGGTCGCGGAAGGCCGCGTCAGGCAAACCGCCGAAGCCCATCGGCATGAGGCTCTGCTTGGTATTCGTGAGCGTGGCGATTTGATCGCGCGGCACGATCTGCGCCGCACCACCGGCTCCGAGCAGCTTCACGTGCCCTGGCGTGTCCTCCACGATGCGTCCGGCGAGTGTGCGGCCGTCCTTGGTGCTCACCGTGATGTTTTCGTAGCCGTTGCCGATGATTTGATTGGGGTCGATCACGTTCGCGAGCAAGGCATCGAGATTGCTGCGTCCGCTGCCGATCAAATCCGGCCCCACCTTCTGCCCGCCGCCGTGAAATTCGTGGCAGACAGCACAGGTGGCCGTGAACATGAGTTTGCCGTTCGCGAGGTCAGGCTCGCCGGTGAGACATGCCTGTTTTTTCTGCGCGATGAGTGATTTCACATCGTCCGACGAGTCCTGCCATGCGCCTAGCACCTTGAAGGCGAGATCACGGATTGCCTTATCCTTGCTCGTCGCCAACGCACGGCGAACCGGCGCGGGGAAGCCGGTTGCACTGACCTTTTGCTCGGCAATCGCGTTCAGCAGCGCCTTCGTCCACGCATCGCGATTGGAGAGCGCTTCGATGGCCGCATTGCGCACGTTGAAGTCCTTCGATGCCGACTGCTGAAGCAGCGGCGCGATGAACTCATCGCCCCCGAGGTCCGCCGCCGCACGAATCGCCGCTACCGCGAGCGCGGTGGAGGTCTGTGGCATGAGCAGCGGCTTCAAACCGTCCTTCACCGCGTTCGTGCGCACCTTTTGCAGCGACTGCAGCACCGTGATGCGCTCCTTCTCCGGTCTCGAGCCATCGTGCAGCACCGCGATCATCTCCTTCACCGCTGCTTCATCCCCCCACAGCACCGCGAGCGTCTGGGCATGCTTCCGCACGTCCGCGTTTGAGTGCGAGCGCCATTTTGAAAACCGAGCGCCAATACTCTCATCTTTCCTGTTTGCACTGGAGGAAGAATCTACAATTCCCCGCAACGCCTGCTTCAAAAGCTCGGGGTTTTGTTCGATTAAGCCAACAAGCTGCAAAGCAAACTGGACTCCTGACATGCTTCCTTCGGTCATTTCGCACAATCGACGGGATGCCTTGTATGCGATTTGATCAGAGAATGGCCGCCCTTGTTCGAGCATCTCAGCCAACCTTTCAAGACAACGTGACCTCTTTCCGTCTGTGGCGTAAGCTTCCCAATTTCCAATCACTTCGACCATCAAAGCTTCAAAGCCGGTCCAGAATAGGAGCCGGGTGTTTTCAGACGTGTCATCTTTGCTGGCTTTGATCAGAGCCAAATAGGTGTCGAAGATGTCCTTGTCTGGGAAGACGCTCCCGAGTCGCTTCGGGCCAGTCAAAGAAATGGCGGCATGTTGACGAAGGGCCACTGCGGTAGTGAGTCTTGTGCTTGCATCCGAATTTGCCAACAAGCGACGAATTCGCGCCAGAACGTCAGCGCCTGATTCAGAGGAGCTTAAAACTGCTGTAGTGGAAGCATTCGCTGTATCATCAAGCCAAGACGAAAGGCTGTTTCTCGGGCTGAATAATCCGTGCTGTCCACCTCCAGACAATGAATTGCCTAATCGCTGTCCATTGCGGAGTCCTTCAGCCATGAACTGTATGAGCCAGTTGCGAACCGGTATGGAGCCAGAATCAATAAGCAGATCGGCTTCCTTGCGGCTAAATAGTGGACCGCGTGAGTTGGTCACGCTGTGTAGCAACCAGAGAGCTTCCATCTGCTCAGCTAATTTATCGGACCTTACCTTTTTCCAAAGCTGCTGCCCTAAACTCTTCAAAGATTGCTGGTCAAGGTTGGTGATTTCCTCCACCAGCATCCTTCTCGCCATGCGACGCATCCAGTTGTTGGGATGTTCCAGCGTTTTGACGAGGTCGGCGGTGGAGAGCTTTTTGAGGTCGAGGTCTTTCGAGGGCCGAGTTGGAGTGGAGCCTTTAGGCGAGGAGAGATTGCTGGGCGGAGCGGAGGTCTTTGAATCGGCTAAAGCCTGCACTCCAACGTCGCTTTCGTGCACTACCCGCCAGATGCGGCCGTATTGGCGGTCCACGCCTTCGGGGTTGGCTTTGGCGTTTTGGTAGCAGGGATACTTGTCGCACCAGTCCATGATCCAGAGGAAGCCATCCGGGCCAGTTTGAGTGCTCACGGGGCGGAACCAGCCGTCGTTGGCACGGAGGAAGTCGCGACGCGGCTCGCATTTGAAGGTGGCGCCGACGGGCGTGAGCACTTCCTCGTGGATGGCGTTGTCGTGGATGTTGCCGATGAAGGCGTGGCCCCAGGTGTCCTGGGGATAGCGTCCGCCTTGATAAATCTGCACGCCAGCATACGCGGCGCGGAAATGCTTGTGCTTCACGATGCTGGGAAGCTGCTCATAGGCATACGGATTCTCCGGCGCACCGCCTTGGCGGACGTAGATGCCACCGGGAGCCATGTGGAAGAAGTGATCAATGACGCAGGCGCTGACGAAGAAGTTCCCCGCGGCGTCGTAGTCGCAGCCCCAGGGATTGCTGGTGCCATCGGCGAAGACTTCAAATTCCCAGGGTGGTGAAACAGACACTCCTGTCTGTTTTTCAGAGGGGACAGACAGGAGTGCCTGTCTCACGGGCCTCGCCCGCCCAATTCCGGCATCAAATTTGAAGCCTTCACTCTCCGGCTGACCTGGGCGACGGACTTTGCTGTTCGTGAAGACGCCGTGCGTCATGTAGAGCCAGCCATCGGGGCCCCAGCAGAAGGAATTCAGGAGCTCGTGGGTGTCCTCGCGTCCGAATCCGGTGAGCACGACCCGCCAAGATTCTGGCTGGTCATCGCCATCGGCATCGCGGAAGTGAATCAAATGCGGCTGCTGGCCGACGTAGATGCCGTCATCGCCGCAAAGGATGGCGGAGGCGAGATTGAGGCCCTCGACGAAGACGGTGCGCTTGTCAGCGGTGCCGTCGTTGTCGGTGTCTTCGAGGATGATGACGCGATCGCGAGGGATCTTGTCGCCGGTTTTGGGCATCGGGTGGTATTGGTCGTCTTTGGCCTCGCCGCCGAAAGGGGCGGGATGCGGGGAGCCATTCGGGTATTCGTAGGCTTCCACGACCCACAAACGGCCGCGATGATCCCAGGTCATGGCGACGGGATTTTGCACCATGGGCTCATGCGCGAAGCAGCGGACCTCGTAGCCCTCGGGCACAGTCATTTTCGCCCGCGCCTGCTCGGGCGTGGGGCATTCATTGGTGGCGGGTAAGTAGGTGCCGGTGAGCTCTTTGCCCGTGGCCGCAGTGATGGAAATCCAGATGAGGGCCGAGCAGAGGAAGGTTGGTTTCATCCAGAAAACCTACGCAAGGAGGGCGGGAACCTTGAATGACAAAAAATGGGCGAGATCGGCCAAAAAAGAATCCCCGACCTCATCAGGTCGGGGATCTGTGGTAAAAAGGCTCAATGAGCAGAAAAACCTCCATGCCTATTGCGGCGGCACGCGGAAGAGCTTGCCAGTGTAGGGGCACTTCACCTCCATGCCAGTGGGCAGGCCCGTGACGTCCACGAGCTGGTGCTTGGCCGCGTAAGGGCTATTGACAAAACCAGGACGCCCAGGGATGGCAGTGCCGTAAGGCAGCTCAGGCGCAGGCGCGGTGGAGGCTGGCGGTGTGCTCTCAGGAGCTGGATTGGTGGGGGCGGGCTCCAGCTTAGGCTCCGGCGCTGGCTGGCTGATGGCAGCCACGTTGGCATTCGGGGTCACCTTAGGCTTAGGCTGTTCTGGGGCAGGAGAAGGTGTGGTGGTGATGCGCGGCGCAGGGGGCGGGGTGCTCGCCACTTGGCTGGAACGCGCCGCAGCTCCCGGCACGATGAAGGGCTTTTGCGTGTAGGGGCACACGACCTTTGAGCCTGCGCTCATGCCACGCACATCCACGAGACGGCCCGGCGTGGTGTAGGGCGTGCGAACATAGCCTGGAAGTTCAGCCACTGCACGAGCGACGGGTAGATCCCCCGAAAGCTGAGAGGGCGGCGGGGTGTCTACCCGGTTCATACGAACAGGGGCCTGCTGGGGGGGCACATACACTGAGGTGCCGGAGGCAAGCATCTTAGTGCCAGCGGTGTTGCTATTGAGAGGCGCTCCACCTGACTTGCCTAGATAATAAGTGATCAGACCCCTGCTTTGAATCTGGTTCCAAGCCTCTCTCGGCGGAGCGGAACAGGAACTGACGGCCAAGGCGGCAACGCCGAGCAACGGAAGACGGTTGAGCGCAGAGGAGAGGTTCATGGCGTGCAATTTTTTTGAAATAGCATTCCAAGAATAGTGAACCTTTTTGTTTTTGCAACAACAATGAGTTCAATGTTCTGCAATAACTGGTTAAATTTCTATATTTATTAAATTTACCACGACTTGGAACTTTCCCCTGCCTTTGCTACTTTCCATCATGCAATGGAAAATTGTTACCGTCGGCAGACCTGCCCTGCCCTGGGCTCGCACTGCGCTTGAGGATTACCTTTCACGCCTCAGGCGTCTGGCGCGGGTGGAGCATGTGACCGTCAAAGAAGGCCCCCTGGACACAGTGGAGCATTCTCTCTGGAAGGCCAGCGAAGGCTCACTGCGCATCGTGTTGGACGAGCGGGGCACAGCCCTGCGCAGCCTAGATCTGGCCTCCTGGATAGAGAAACAGCAAATCCTGGGCACCAAAAAGGCCGCCCTGCTCATCGGCGGCGCGGACGGTCATTCAGCCACCCTGCGCCAGCAGGCGGATGTTTGCTGGAGCCTATCGAGCTTCACACTTCAGCACGAGATCGCCCTCGTGGTCATGGCAGAGCAGCTTTACCGTGCCTACACCATCTTAAAAAAGGAGCCTTACCATCGGGAATAAGCTGGATCATGGATGCCATCGTGCTTTCATGATTGTGACTCATCTTTGACTGCAATTCTCCTTGTTGATTGCATTAGATTGATTAATATTTTAAAAAAACCAAATTTTCCACACCGCGGCCTCTCATGTCGTCCTCTGTCCTCCGAAACGTGATTCAACCGCGCCAGTCAGGTGGGTCTGTCACCGCTGGCGCGGGAAGTGCGCAAGAGCCGACGGAGGAAATGAGCCGCAGCACGCAGGATATGGAGCAAGTCCTAGCCGTACTGGTGGAGAATGCGCCGGTGGCGATGGCGATGTTTGACCACCAGATGCGCTATCTGCTAGCAAACCGTGCCTGGATTGAGGAGTTCGGGCTGAAGCAGGTCAAACCCCTCCTCGGTCGTAGCCAGTATGAGGTCTTTCCCAGCTTACACCCAGGCTGGCGGCAAGTTTATGAAAAAGCACTCTTAGGCCATGTCATCCGCAGCGAGCACGATGCACTGGCAGATAGCCAAGATTGCCGAGTCATCTACCGCTGGGAAGTGCGCCCGTGGCGGCGCCAGGCTGACGCCAGCGTCGGTGGCCTCATGATTACCTGTGAGCGCTTTGTGCAGCCCCATGCAGCCGAGGCATCAGCGCCAGCGGAAGACCAGGAGCCCCAAGCCAAGACCACACCGGAGACCTCCCCAGCTAGCACCGAACTCGCCCTACCCCAGGTCTTCCTCGACGAGCAGGGCACGATTTTGAGCATGAATCAAGCCGCTGCCAGGATGTCCCTATCCCGTGGCGTGGTCAGTGGCAAAACCACGTTTTGGGATGCCTTTGCCACCGGCGCAGCTCAGTCCGCCCAGATCCGGCATGAATTGACAGCCTGCCTACACACCCTGGCTAGCCCAGAGGCACCCGCCTCCGTCCTCCTCCAGCCATCATCGGCAGAAGACCAAGAGCCAGGCTGGCCGGGAAGCCCGCAGCCCATGGCTGATACACCCTGGCTCATCACAAGGGTCGAGGATGGCACCCGATACACTGCGCTGGCACTCCCTGCTCAGATGGCCCCAGCGCCGCTGGCAAGACCGCCTGCCAACCTTTCCGCCATCGCCAGCGCAGTGGCCTCCATCGCCCAGCCACCTGCTGCACTCGACCTCTCCGCCAGCAGCGGTCAGACGATCGAAAACCGTCGCCTCCAGGATGACCTAGCACGGACGCGGCAGGAGCTGAAAAGCCAGCAAGAAGCAGCCCGCGCTGCACAGGATAACGTCAAGCATTTGCAGGCATGTCTAGATGCCCTGCCCTGCGGCGTCCTCGTGCTGGATGAAATGGGCAGTGTGCAGTATCAAAACCAGCCCCTCGCCCGGCTGCTCGGCAAGCCCATCAAGCCGGGAGAGAGTATCGAAGACTGGCTCGCCACCGCCTGTCAGGGGCAAAAGCACCGCGAACAGGTCGCCACGCTCTGGCGTGAAGACGTGTGGCGTCGTCAGCTCACCCGCTGCGTCTCCCTAGCCACCACAGACGGCCTGCTCAAAGAACTGGAATTTCAACCTGCCAGCCTCCCCGGCGGAGGGCTGCTCATCTGCATCCAGGATGCCACCGAAAAATGCCGCCATGAAGAGCAGTTGCGTGCCACCGAGGCCAAATTCCGCACCATCCTCCAAGAGTCCCCCACAGCCATCCTCTTGCTCGACAAAACGGGCTCCGTCTTTGAGGTCAACCATGCTGCCGAGCAGCTCTTCGGCCAGCCAAAGAGCGAGCTGCGCAGGCATCCCCTGAGAAGCTGGCTAGACGCCTCCAGCGCCGAAGCGATGGCAGCCACCGCGCTCTCATCCCATGCCGTCGCCAAGACACTGGAGGTCGCCTCCATCGTTTCTGCGGAAAACAAACCACCCATCCCTGCCAGCCTGCGGCTCGCGCCAGTGCTTGACTCAGAAGGCCAACCGCACAGCACCGTCTGCTTCATCCAGCAGCATCCCGAGCCCAAGAACAGCCCAGCCCCAAACGAAGCGCCGCGCCAGACAAAATCTGGCACCCATCAGACGGACTTACTGCTGAAAACCAACGTCCATGGGCGCATCAAAGAGCTATCTCCGCGCGCCCTCCAGTTGCTCGGTCTTGATGAGTCCCAGGCCATCGGCCGCCCTCTTCATCTGCATTTCCGGCCTAGTGATGCCACGAGCTTTTACACAGACCTCACCTCTCTCGCCTCACACCCCGATGGGCCGCCTTTAGAAATCGCCTGCATCTCCGGCAGTGGCACGCGGCAGTTGATCCAGATCAAAGCCAAACCTCTGGGAGCTGGCGGCTACGATTTCGCCATCCATCAGGTCTCCAGCGTGCCTGCAAAGGCCCCCACGCCCGCGCAGGAAACACAAGACGCCTGGACAGCCCTTACCGCCAGCGCGGGCAACAAGACCGCACCGAAAATCGATCTTTCCAGAGAGAGACTCGTCCTCACCGAAACGCATCACCGCGTCAAAAACCACCTACAGATCATCTCCAGCCTGCTCAATCTAGAGGCTAACTCCATCAGCGATAGCACCGCCCGTAGCGCTCTGCGTTCTAGCCAAAACCGTGTGCGCGCCATCGCCGACCTCCATCAGCATCTTTACCAAACAGCCCTCGGCGCAGACAATAGCTTCATCGTCTTTGCCCGCGGCCTGCTAGACAGGCTACGCCAATGCTACGACGTGCCTGCTAGCCGTGTGAATGTGCAGTTCGACATCGAATCTGGCCCCGTCCAGCAAGAATGGCTCATGCCGCTAGCCCTCACGCTCAATGAAACTCTCTCAAACTGCTTCGAACACGCCTTCCCTGATGAACGCCGTGGTCTCGTCCATGTCGCTCTGCGCTTTCTTAGCAACAACGGCGAACTCCAGATCACCGATGACGGAGTCGGCATGCCCACAGAGCACTCAGGTGGCCTCGGCTTAAAAATCTTAGCCGTCTTTGCCGAGCAAATGCGTGGCCAGCTTCTCCTCGGCCGCCCGGCCACCGGTGGCACGGAAGTCCTACTACGCTTTCCCCTGACCACCGAGGCGTGACCCTACCACAACTCACCGCAGACCTTCCTGCGGAAGACAAGGCTTGAGGTGCCTGACTTCCTCTCCATGAAAACAGGCACATACTCCCCTCATTCATGCGACTCCTTGATCAGGTCATTCTCATCACCGGCAGCACCACAGGCATCGGCGAGCACATGGCACGCCGCTTCATCAAAGAAGGTGCCAGAGTCATCCTCCATGGGCGTGATGCCGCAAGAGGTGAGGCTTTGAAAGAGGAACTCGGCACAGACAAGGCCGCCTTCTGCCAAGGCAGCCTCGAAGACGCTGCCTATCCCGAAAAGCTCGCCGCAGACGCCATAGCCGCCTTTGGTAGAGTGGACGCGCTCGTGAACAACGCCGCGCTCACCATTCGCGGTCGCATCGACACGACAGACGCGGCTTTCTTCGATCGCATGATGGCCGTCAATGCCCGCGCGCCCATGCTCCTCATCCGGGCTCTTTTGCCCGAGCTGAAGAAAAACACCGGAGTCGTCCTCAATATCGGCTCCGTGCTAGCCCACTGCGGTCAGGCCAATATGCTCGCCTACTCCATGTCCAAAGGCGCTCTCATGACCATGACCCGCAACCTCGCTGACTCCCTCGGCATGGATCGCGTGCGCGTGAATCAACTCAACGTCGGCTGGACACTCACCGACAATGAATACCAAGTCAAAATCGGTGACGGTCTTGGCGAAGGTTGGCCCGCGCGCTTACCACCTTCGGTCGTGCCCATGGGCCGTCTCCTCATGCCCGAAGACATTGCAGCCGCTGCGGTCTATTGGGTCAGCCGTGAAAGTTACCCCGTCACCGGCACGGTCGCTGAACTAGAGCAGTATCCCATCATCGGACGCTACGCGAATGCCGAAGGCGATGAGAAGAAATAACATCCTGCGCATCGTAAGCCTAGAAGCGTGACGACCGTGATTACACGCTCAAGCATCAACAAAATACCCTCACACCCACAACCATGAAATTGATCCGCTTTGGAAACCCAGGAGAAGAAAAACCCGGCCTGATTCTTGAAGATGGCCGTCATATCGACGCCAGCGGCTTTGGCAGCGACTACGATGAGAAATTCTTCAGTGGCGATGGTCTGCAGCGCCTCGCCGCCTGGGCGCAGGCAAATGCCACCACCGCCCCCACACTGGATGCAAACATGCGCCTCGGTCCCTGCATCGCCCGCCCCAGCAAAATCATCTGCATCGGCCTGAACTACGTCGATCACGCCAAGGAAAGCGGCATGCCCATCCCCGCTGAACCCATCGTCTTCTTCAAGGCTACCTCTGCTATCTGCGGCCCCAATGACGATGTCATCATCCCAAGGAACTCCAAAAAAACCGACTGGGAGGTCGAGCTAGCTTTCGTCATTGGCAAAAAGGCTAGCTACGTCAGCGAAGAGAACGCCATGAGCCACGTCGCCGGCTACTGTGTCCATAACGACTACAGTGAACGCGAATGGCAGCTCGAACGCGGTGGCCAATGGGTCAAGGGCAAGAGCTGTGACACCTTCGCGCCCATCGGGCCATTCCTCGCCACCAGCGATGAAATCCAAGATCCACAAAATCTGAAACTCTGGCTGAAGCTCAATGGGAAGACCATCCAGGACAGTAGCACCGCCCAGATGATCTTCGGCGTGAAAAAACTCGTCAGCTATCTGAGCCAATTCATGACCCTTTTGCCGGGCGATCTCATCACGACCGGCACTCCGCCTGGCGTCGGACTCGGTTTCAAACCAGAGCCCATCTTCCTCAAGCCTGGAGATGTCGTTGAGCTCGGGGTTGAAGGGCTCGGTTCCCAAAAGCAAACCGCCGTCGCCTGCGACTGACCTTGCTCCCATCCTGATCTCTTTCAGGCTCAAAAGTTGCCAGCCACCACCTTCCCGCCCACGACGGTCATCACAGGCAGGATGTCCTTGATCTCATCCGCAGGCACGGTGAGGTAATCGCGGTCAAGGACGACTATGATATCCAGCGCCTTTGCGCGGCTGGTGATGCCGTCGATGCGCGTCTGCTGCCTCCAGCGCAGCGCGTCGCGGAGGAAGTGTAGGTGGTTGTCAATCAGACCCGGAATGACCGTGCGGCCTTTGAGGTCCACGTGCTTCGTCTGCGGTCCCGCGAGGGGTTTGAGCTTCGCGATGTCATCGGCGGCGAGAATGCGATCCCCCTTCACCGCCAGCCCCGTGACCACCCGAAACTGTCCGTCCACAGTGATGAACTTGGCATTGTAATAGATCGTGTCCGCTGTCTGTGCGTGAAGAGAAGCGGCGAGGGCGAAAAAGGCGAGCGTTTTCATCCCGGAAAGCTTCCCCAAACCACATTGCAACTAGATGACGAAGCGGAAAAATTATCAACACACGCCTCAATTCACGGTAAAGCCATTCGTGATCGTGCGCGTGACGCCGCCGTTGTAGGTGACGATGACATTGCGCGCGCCGGTGCTCGCGTTTGCGGCCACGGTGAAGGTGGCGGTGATGAGCGTCTGGCTGTAGCGCGCGATGTTGCTGACGGTGATGCCCGTGCCGCTGCCAAAGGTGATGCTGCTCACGCCCACATTCGCGGGCGGCAGAGGCGTGGGCAGCTCGATGACGACGCTCACCGCCGTGCCGCGGCTGGCGTTGTTTGGCGTGACCGTGTTCGCCCCGCCGCCGACGGGCGCGCTGCTGGTGAACCAGGTTCCGGCGATGCCATTGCGGTCGTAGGTGGCGAGCGCGATGCGGTTGGTGCGATAAAAGCGGCGCGTGTTGCCAGCCATGGCGGCGGTTTCGGTGGCGCTGACCAGATCATCCC
>JAIWOJ010000022.1 GCA_020216965.1 Prosthecobacter sp. | reverse complement strand
ATTGATGCGTGGAGGGTTCACGTGGTTTAGGCTCAATGTAGAAGGGGCCCTTGAAGCCGATTTTCTTCTTGTACTCCACCGCCATGTGCAAAAAAGCAGCCAGGTGGTCGATCTCACGCTTGAGGTTCGTGTTCCAAAGGCTGGCATAGCCCTCACGCCCGCCCCAGAAGGTGTAGCCCTCGCCGCCCAGACGATGGGTGACTTCCAGGGCCTTTTTAACCTGTGCGGCGGCATAGGCAAAGACGTTGGCGTTCGGGCTCGTCGCAGCGCCCTGGTTGTAGCGCGGATGCACAAAAAGGCAGGCAGTGCCCCACAGGAGCTTTTTACCGGTGGCCTTCTGCGCCTTCTCCAGTTCGTCAGCCACGGCGTCTAGATTTTTGTTGCTCTCCGCCAGCGTCGCCCCTTCAGGAGCCACGTCGCGGTCATGGAAGCAGTAGTAATCCACGCCGAGCTTCTCCATAAATTCAAAGCAAGCCCAGACCCGGCGCTTCGCGTTGGCGATGCTATCGGTGCCATCATCCCAGGGCTTTTGGGAGGTGCCCACGCCAAAAGGATCCGCTAGGCTGTTGCGCATGGCGTGCCAATAGGCCACACCGAAACGCAAGTGGTCCTTCATCTTTTTGCCTGCGACGACTTCTTCGGCGTTATAGTGCTTGAAGGAGAGCGGGTTTTTGGACTTTGGCCCCTCATACTGGATCTTGGGAATGTCTGGGAAAGCTTCGTTCATGGGTGTTTCGTGTTGGGGCTCGCATTGGAGCCGGTTGGCTTTCCAGCGTCAAGCCGCATCCCACCAGCCGATGGACGAAAAAAGGGCAAAATCGGACATTTTCCTCAGCGCCGCCTGCGCAGCAGCAGGCTGGTCAGGCCAACCAACAGCAGCAGGGCGCGCGCGGGCTCAGGCACGACAACGATGACACCGCTGGTGGTAAATTGGCTGACATCCCAGACGAGGCCAATATCCAGAGTTGGCAGATTGAGCGCACCGCCGCCCGTGCCGCCACTGCGGTAATTCGTGCCCACATTGAAGCTGCCAAAATCTGGCACTCCGCCCGTCAGGCCAGTCCAGTCCAGCAGATTGTAAATAGCACCCATTTGGCCGGTGAAGCCTGTTCCATTGACCGTGAGGCTTCCGCTGGAAGACAAGAACTGCAGGGTGTAGGTGCCAGAGTCCGCCGCATTGAAAGACAGCAGATCATGCCCGCCGCTGCTGCCGGTGGAGCGTGAGGCGTGGTTGATGTAGGCCAGGTAGCCCGCACTGCCGACCTCGTTTCCGCCAAAGTCAGGGTCCAGCGTGGCGAGATTCGTCGGCGTGCCGATGCCGAGGAAAAGGCTGCCCTGGAGGCTGTAGGTGCCGCCGCCTGCGGCTGGGGTAAAGTTGAGTGTGCCAAGGCTGGCATCCGCCGTGCTGTCTCCCACATGCAGGGCAGCACCCGCAGGTAGGGTGAGGCTGCTACCACGCACGGTGCCTGTTCCCAGCAGGGCCGTGCCAGAGGCCAGCGTCACTGCCCCCCTGCCAGTGCGGCCCACGCCAGCCACACCGACCTGAAGGGCACCTTCATTGACCCAAGTGGGGCTGGTGTGAGTGTTCAGCCCAGAAAGAGCCAGCGTGCCCGCGCCGACCTTCGTGAGGCCCACGGCAGCAGTGCCGCTGATGACACCCCCCAGAGTGAGCAGGCCGCCTGATGCAGCGGAGACCTCAAAATTGCCCGCTGTGGTCTCAGAGAGGGTGATATTCCCTGCGTAGGTGGCTGAGGCAGCTCCATCCTGGAGGCGTAACGTCTTCTTATTCCCCGTGTCTGAAACCGTGAGCGCGCGCGCGATGCTGACGCCTTGGCCGAGCTCTAAAATCGCATCGCTATTCGCCAGGGCAACAGTGCCCGCCGTGCCAAGGGCTGAGCTGTGAGCAGCGCGCAGCACGCCCGTGTTGATCGTGGTATTGCCGTCGTAGGTATTGGCACCTGAAAGGATGAGCGTGCCTGCATTGCTTTTGGTGAGGCCCGCGACGGTGCCGCTGCTGTTGAGGATGATGCCGCTGATGGTCACCTCCTCAGTCGTCTGATCGCTATCATTAATGGTGAAGGTGCGGTTGGCTCCGTTCAGGTCCAACCTGACGGCGACGAGCGTGGGCCCGTGTTGCTCGCCTGCGGGTCCGGCATTGTAGGTGGCACCCGCAGTCATGCGCAGCACAGCGCCGCCTACACTGTCGATGATGCTGGTCTGCGCGCCGGGGATGAGTTGGTTGGTATTGTCGCTAGCTTCCGTCAGCGTGATGGTACCGACTGTCTGGCTGGTGCCTGCGAGATCCAGGCTGACGGGCGCGACGGTGGCGCGGTTTTGTAAACTCAAACCTCCTCCTGTGGGAAGTGCCCCATCCACGGTGAACCGGGTGAGCCCGCCACGTAGGGTGGTGTTCCCCGTGTAGGTATTGACGGCAGAGAGGACAAGCGTGCCCGCCCCTACTTTCAGGAGACCACTGCCCGCGCCGCTGCTGATGGTGGCCGTAATCGTGAGGTCATCATCCGCTGAGGTGCTGTCATTGATGGTAAAGGTGCGGGTGGCAGTGCCGATATCGATCCGGCCGCTGATCGTGGCCCCTAGGGGGTTGTTGGTGGCATTGAAGGTGATGCCGGTGAGTTTCAACAGACCCGTTCCCGTGGTGACGGAGGCTGTACCTGCCAGCCCACCTAAAGTCAGGCTACCCATGGTTTCATCATAGCCATCCAAATCAAACAGGCCGGACGCCACGGTGACGCCTGAGGTATCCGCGAGGCGCTCGGAGGCCCCCAGGCGGAGCGTGCCTGCATTGATGGTGGTACCACTGGTGTGCCCTGTGGCACCCACCAGCAGCAGGGTGCCACTGCCATCTTTGGTGAGGGTTTGGGTGGTCGTCGTAGGCAGGTAGGAATCATTGAGAGTGATGTTTCCCGCCCCACCAAAGGTAAGAGTTGAGCTGCTGGTGATGGGGCTGCCACTGGAGAGCGTGAGGGTGCCAGCATCGGAATTGATGCGTGCCCCACCCGCTAGGGTGATGGGCCCGCCGTAGGTGTTGTTTCCGGCGATGTTGCGCAAGGCTCCGCCTAAGGAGATGCCGGTGCCGTTGAGGGAGAGCGGCTCGGCTGCGATGCTGACATTGAGTAGCTCTAACGCACGCCCGCTGCTGACCGTGGTGCCACCTGCGCTGGTGCCAAGCGCCTGAGCATGGGTGATGCGCACGATGCCATCTGAGATACTGAAAGCATCCGTAAAGGTATTGGCACCGCTCAGCACCAACCTGCCTGCGCCGTTCTTTGTCCAGGTCCCGGCTGAGCTATTGGTGATGCTGGAGCTGACGGTAAGATCGTCGTCCAGCCCGATACTGTCGTTGATCGTCCAGGTCCGAGCACCGCCTAGGTCAATGCTGCCACCAGAGATCGTCGCAGGCTGCAGGGCCGTGCTGGAGTTGTAGGTCAGGGTTCCCGTCTGGGTCAGCACTGTACTTGCGGCTAGGGTGAGCACAGCGGGGCCAGTGGCAGCGCTGTTTCCCAGGGTGAGCGCTGCCACGGTCTGTGCGCTGTTTTGCAGATCCACCGTTCCTTGAGAAAGCGCGAGCGCTCCAGTACCCAGGCTACCGGTTGAGGTGACACGGAGGGTGCCGAGGGCCGTGTTGATGCCAGTGGTGCCCGTGTAGGAGCTAGCGGCCTGAAAGGTGAGGATGCTGTTTCCGGTGTAGGTGATGCCATCCGCGCCTGTGCCGGGCCCATCGGCGACGCTTCCGGTGATGACAATCGGCGCGTTGCCAGCAAAGGTCTGCGTGCGGGAGACATTGGCCTCCGCCAGAGCAAGGCCACCCAGCACGAGCTTATTGCCCGTGCCTGCGTCATTCACGGTGGTTGTGGTTGTAGCAGTGTAGCTGGCCGGACCAAAGGTAAGCGTGCGGTCAGTGCCATTCAGCGTGATGGTACGTCCGCCAGTGATGCTGACGCTGCCTGCAGCTAGGCTCAAATCCTGCGTTCCCCCATAGGCGAAATTTCCGGCCCAAACCACGGTGTTGGCAGTGCTGGTCGCCAGGGCAGCAGCGCTGGTATTGTCGATGGTACCTGCCGTGAGGGTGAGGGTGCCGCCGCCCAAGGCAGCCGCGTGTTCTAGGTTGAGACGCCCTGCGGTCAGGGTGACGCTTGAGGTGGTGCTAGAGCCTGCCAGGGTGAGAGTGCCCGCCGCATTGTTCATGGTCGTGGCCCCAGTGTAGGTATTTGAGCCAGAGAGCCTGAGACTCCCGGTGCCGGTGTAGCTGATGCCGTCTGCCCCGGTGCCAGGCCCATCTGTGATGGGGCCATTGACCTGCACCGCGCCGCTGCCATTGAAGGTCTGCACGCGGGCTTGGTCAGCCTCCGCGAGCACGATGCCACCGAACTCGAGTTTGTTCCCAGACCCCGCATCATTCACGGTGATCGTGATGGTGTTGGTGATGCTAAGTGGGCCAAAGGAGAGCGTGCGTGAGGTGCCATTGAGGGTGATCGTGCGGCTGCCGGTGGTAGATACCGTGCCTGAGGAAAGGCTCAGGTCATGCCCCCCGCCGAAAGAGATGCTGCCACCCAGCACCACATTGCCTGAGTAAGAGAGGGCCAGGGCTGCGCCGCTGGTATTGTCGATGGTGCCTGCGGTGAGGGTCAGCGTGCCTGTGCCGAGCGCGGCGGCGTGTTCTAAATTTAGCCTCCCCGCCGTCAGGGTGACGCCGGTGGTCGTGTTGGAGCCCGATAAAGTGACGGTCCCGGCACTGTTATTGATGGTCAAGGTGCCGGTGTAGGTATTGTTGCCAGAGAGCTTGAGGCTGCCGGTGCCGGTGTAGCTGAGGCTATCTGCACCGGTTCCGGGGCCGTTTGCCACCGTGCCAGTCACCTCCACCTCACCACTGCCATTGATGGTTTGGCTGCGTGCCTGATTGTTATCAGCGAGGATGATGCCGCCAACGATCAGCCTACTGCCACCACCGCCATTGTTGGCGGTGAGCGTGCTATTCCCACTGGTGCTGGTAAAGTTCAGCCCGCCTAAGGTAAGTGTGCGCGCCGTGCCATTCAGCGTGACGGTGCGGGTGCCTGTGATGCTGGCGTAAGCACTGCCTAAGTTCAGGTCATTGGTGCCGCCAAAGATGAAGCTGCCGCTGATCGTCACCGGGTTGGCATTTGCCAGGGTGATGGGACTCGCGGCGCTGCTGTCCAGGATGCCATTCGTGTTTAGCACGAGCGTGCCAGTGCCCAGGGCGGAGGGGTGATTGAGGTGCAGCGCGCCTGCCGTCACGGTGGTCGTGCCACTGTAGGTATTGGCACCAGCCAGCACCCAGGTGCCGGGGCCATCCTTGAGCACATTGAGCACACCGGTGGCTCCGTCCGTATTTTGGATCACCCCCTGGATGGTATTGAGATCTGTGTTGCTGCCGGAAAGGGTAAGCGTCCGGGCCGCCGTCACCCCAGGGATGGCCGCATTGAAGCCAGGGGCGGTGAAGATCAGGGCACCGGTTCCGTTGTTTTGGATGACACCGCCGTTGGTGTAGGTGGGGTTCGTCATGCCAAAGCTAAAGGTCCGGTTGCTGCTATCCCCAGTGCCGATGTAGTTCAGGGTGCCGACACGGAACTGCGTGCTCATGGTGATGGGCACTCCTTCCGTGCCCGCACCCAGAGAGCTTGGCTGGCCGAAGTCGGCCAACTTTGTGACCTGCGTCACATTGACGGCGAGGTAAGTCTGGCCGGTGTAAGTGCTGGCAGCGGAGCTGAGCAGCAAGGTGCCATCATTGTTCTTCTGAAGGCCGCCCGTGCCGCTGATGGCACCGCTGATGACTGCGTCCAGTGCCACCAAGTTGGATTCCTGGATCTCCAGCACCCGATTGGCCGCACCGAGATCGATCGGATTGACAAAAGTGATCGTGTGCGTGGCCGAACTGGCCCCTAAATAGAATGAGCTTCCAGACGGGACAAAACCACCCGCGCCCCAAGTCACCAGAGCCCCCTCCCCCCCCAGATTCACCGTGCGGTCCGCCCCGTAGGCGGCAAAACCCCCGCCTGCCGTCCACTGCACCTGCGCTGCGCCTGTGCCCGTCGCGCGGGTAAAGTCACCCGTACCCAGGCCGAAGACGCCGTTGCCGCCCAGGCGTAGATTGCTGGTGCCGCCGCTGACGGCGATGCCTCCCGGCAGCGCCAGGGCGTGCTCTACCAAGAGCACGCCACCGTTCACAAAGGTCTGCCCCGTGTAGGTGCTGGCTGCTGTCAGACTCAGGGTGCCGCCGCCTGTCTTGGTCAGCGCTCCCATGCCTGTGCTGTTCTTCAGGCCACCACTGAGCACCGCATCGATGCGGGCATTGGCCGTGCCATTGCCATCATTCACAGTGATCGTCCGGGTGCCGCCGTTCAGGTCTATGGGGTTCACCATCTCCACCGTGTGCGTCGCATCCTGGGTGTCTGAACCATTGCCGTAGCCACAGAGCAGATTGGAGCCAGTAGGCACAAACCCCCCACTATTCCAGACCATGACCGCGCTGCTGCCACCGATGTTCACCGTGCGCGGCGCGCCAAAGGCGGCAAAACCCCCGCTGCCTGTCCACTGCACCTGGTCTGCCCCTGTGCCGAGCCCGCGGCTAAAATCCCCCGCGCCGAGCCCCAGGATGCCCCCAGAAAAGCTAAGAGCACTGGTGCCACCCGTGGTGCCGGTGCCGCCCGGCAGAGCCCCAGCATGGCCGAGCACGACCACTGCCGTGCCGCCGAGCACGGTGGGGCCGGTGTAGGTGTTCTCTCCATTCAAGGTCAGGCGTGCCCCGCCAGCCGTATTCAGCCCGTAGCTGCCGCCCGTTTCTCCGATCACCCCGTTGATGGTGAGGTTGTGGGTCTTATCCGTAATGTTTGCCACCGTAATGGTGCGGGTGCCATTGAGCAGGATGTCTAGGTTAATGATGTTGTTGATCGTGGCATTGAAAGCACCGCCGGTGACCGCGATGGTATTGATATTCCCCCCTAGAATGATGCGATTCCCATTCAGAGTGAAGGCGGCCGTGCTGGTGTTTGTGTTGTTGAGGAAATTGATCCCGCCCACCAGAGTGTCAGCGGCTAGATCGTTCTGCGTGCTCAACTGCACGGAGCCACTGAACTGAAGTAGATCGCCAGGGGTAAACGTCACCCCGCTCCAGTTCAGGGCGTTTGACCAGAGGTTATCCGCGCCACCGCCATTCCACAAAAGGTCAGCCGCCGATGTGGGAGCGGTTGGAAAAAGGCTGACACCCAGGCACAAAAGAGCAGTTTGGAGCTTCATGAGGAAGGTTAGAGGCTAACCTCTCCGACGAAAATGGAGGGCAACTCCCACATTTCCGCCAAAATTTGAAGCGCCCGGCAAGCAAATATTAAGCAAGCTGCTGATCTTGTGGGGATTAACCTAGCTGCTGCTTTTCCAGGTAGTCGTGGCTTTCTGCCAGACCGAAGAGCGGCATCCAGCGATGCACAATCCAAGCGCACAATTCACGTTTGCGCAGGCAGTTGGCTTCGATGAAGCTCACTCCCCATGCCTGAAAATCCATCCTCGCGCGGGCCACGCCCCTTCCTGCTGCAAACTCTGCAACTCGTGCTCTCCATGGCACTTGTGTTTGGCTTGTACCGCCTGGTGCGGCTGCCCATGGAAGGAATGTCGAGGGTGGGTTTTGCGAACGCCTCATTTCTCCTCAGCAGTGTGCTCGCCGGGGTAAAAACCTGGAAATTCTGGATGTGGCTCGCACTGGCGGGCGTCTTTTTCGCGACAAACTGGCGGGTCAAAGGCTGGCGTGGCTACCTGGAGGGCGGCAGACTGCACTGGGTGATCTGGGCTGTCGTCGGCGTCTTGGCATGGACGACCTCGCTTCATCCCTACAATTTCTTCTATGATCAGGCTCACCTCGTGGACAGGGCGATCATCCTTTCGCTAGCCGCATTGACGCTGTGGCGGCCAGCCTTTTTCCCACTCTTCTTCTGGGCTGCCTGGTGCTGCTATGCCCAGTGGTACCACCCTGCCTTCAAAGATCCAGAGCTGACCAACCGCAAGATGGTGATGGACATGGCCTATGTGCTTTTTGCCTGCGGTCTCCTGCGCCCCTGGCTGACAAGGCTGCCAGCATTCACTGCCCAGGCGCTGCCCTTGGCCTTCCTCTGTGCCAACATGATCTCCTACTGGATGCCTGGCCTAGCCAAGCTGGAGATCGGCTCCAACTGGCTGGACTGGACGCTGCATGACGACCTGACCCACCTGATGGTCTCTACTTACCTTCATGGTTGGAATTTACTCTGGGATCAGGAGGGAGCGATCCGTCTGCATCAGGCACTTCAGCCCCTCGGACTGCCGCTCAAGCTTTACACCGTTTTCATTGAGCTCGCTCTTCTGGCCGCTTTTTGGAACCGACGCTGGTTCGTGCTGCTCGCCGCAGGACGGGCTCTCCTGCACGTCGGGATCATGGTGTTGTCCGGTGATACCTTCTGGAACTGGATCGTGATCCAGTCCGCGATCGTGGCTGCCTTTTGGAAACCTCAGCCCCAGGAGCAGGCAAGCAGCAGCGGCACATCGAATCTCTTTACGCCGACAGCAACACTCGCCACGGCCATCTACATCCTGCTCACAGCCCATTCCCACAAAGCCAGCACACTCGGCTGGTTTGATACGCAATTGACTGAGAGATACAATCTCTACGCCATCATGGAGGATGGCCGCCGCCTTTACATCGTGCCTACCTTTTTTGAGCCCTATGACTTCGCCTTCATCCAGTCACAGTTTCATTTCCTGCAATACGGCGGCAGCACAGAGGGGCCGAAAGTGCTGACACGCACCTTCGGTGCCTCGCATGATGCACAGTCCGCACGTCTGATGCGCGAGGCAAAAACCCCCGATGAAGCACGCGCTGTCATTGAAAGTCACGGCCACGCGAGCCTAGAGCCAAAGGTCGATATCAACAGACCCCAGGAGTTTGAAAATTTCATCCGGGCCTGGATGCGGAATCATGCTGCACGCCAAAACTCAGGGTTGGTCAAAACGCTGCATTTTCTGTCCCCGCCCCTCCATGCCTACGTTTATTCCACCCGCCCAGAAAAAGAAACCTACCTCGGTGAGCAGCCCGTGCGTGCGGTGGAGGTGGAGTTTGAGCGCATCTACTTCACCGGCGAAGACTTCGTGGAAATGGACCGCAGAACCTTGAAAACCATCCCCATCTCCATTGTGGCAGCTCCCTGATTCACGCCCACCCGGCGGCTTGCGTGAGCAGCCGTCGAGGGGGGTGGCTAGCGGGAATCTGCGACGGTCAGGCCGCAGAGGTTCAGGCCAGCTTTCTGAGAACACGCAGCCTTTCGCGGCCGACGCGGCCTGGGTAGCCGGTGACGGGCACGCAATCCTCAATGACTTGCCAGCGTGTCGCAGAAAACAGGGCACCCAGTTCATCGACGGGGATGCCAAAGGGCGGCCCAGTCTCGCCAGGGTCCATCTCCGGGTTGATGAACCAGATACCGACCAGCAGACCGCCGGGGCGCAGGAGCTGGTGGGCGGCTTTTTCATAGTCCAGCCTCATCGAAGGCGGCAAGGCGCAGAGGCAAGTGTGCTCAAAGAGCAGGTCAAACGAGCCATGCCACCCGCTAGGCGTGGCAAAGAGATCGCCGAGGACAAAGCGCGCTGCGTGCTCGGGGTAGGCATTTTTTGCCCGCGCGATGGCACTGGGGGCGATGTCTAGCCCGAAGGCATCCACGCCCGCCGCCGCCAGCATCGCCACATCATGCCCGGCACCGCAGCCGGGCACCAGGGCCCTGCCGCTGGGGCGGGCACGCTGCACCCACTGCACCAGGGGCGGCGAGGGTGCGTTTTTATCCCAGGGGGTTTGTCCGTCGAGGTAGCACTGTTCCCAGTCAGTCATGATGCAATAGAGGGAGCTACGAGGATGTATCAAGGAGACCATGATACTCCCTGCCCTGCTGCTTTGTCTGATTCATCCTTTGGCTGCTGCGGATCGCTGGCGAGTGGCCGTTTTTGAAGCCGATGTGACCCCACCCCTAGGCCATGCCTGCATGGGCGGCGGCATTGAGCCAGTGAAGTCCGTGGCAGATCCCCTCCATGCTCGCGGCTGTGTTTTGCTAGGCCCTGAAAAGCCCGTGGTGATCGTCAGCGTGGAGTGGTGTGAGATCCGCAATGAATCCTACGATGAATGGCGCAGCCTGCTGGCAGAAGCGGCAGGCACAGAGCCCTGGCGTGTGCTGGTGAGCGCCACCCACGCGCACAACGCGCCAGTGATGGATGCCGGGGCCGAGCGGCTGCTGCGGGCCGCAAGTGCCACCGGCAGCGTCTGTGATCCCGCCTTTGGCACGCAGGCGGTGAAGCGTGTGGCCGAGGCGGTGCGCGCTGCTCTGCCTGCGGCTAAGTTTGCCACGCATTACGGCATCGGCCAGGCCCGCGTGCAGGAGGTGGCGTCCAACCGCCGGGTGGTGCTGCCTGATGGACGCATCAGCTACGCGCGCATGAGCCGGTGCAAGGATCCCACGCTGATGGCCGCTGAGGAAGGAACGGTGGACCCCTGGCTAAAGACGCTGAGCTTCTGGTCGGGCGACGAATGCCTGATAGCCCTGCACAGCTATGCCGTGCATCCGATGAGCTACTACGGGCAGGGGGATGTGACCGCTGACTTTCCCGGCCTGGCGCTGAAGGCCATGCGTGCCTCTCACCCCGGCCCGCTGCATGTTTATGCCAGCGGCTGCTCCGGCAATGTGACCGCAGGGAAATACAACGACGGCAGCCATGAGGCGCGTCTGCGGCTGGCGACCCGGCTGCATGAGGCCATGGCTGCTGCGATGCAAAGCACCACCCGGCACAGTCTCTCTACCGCCATGCTGGCCCGCACGGAGCTGCGCCTGGAGCCGCGCTCTAGCCCCGGCTTTACCCAGGCCGCGCTGGAGGCCATCCTGGCAGATGCCAGGGAGCGGCCCTTTTCCCACTGCCTGGCCGCCATGGGGCTGAGCTGGCGGGCACGGCTAGCACGCGGCACGCCCATCGACGTCTGCGCCCTGCATCTGGGAAAGGCCAGCCTGCTGCTGCTGCCTGCGGAATCCTATGTGGAGTACCAATTGCACGCGCAAGAGCTAGCGGGCGGCACCCCCGTGCTCGTGATGGGCTATGGCGAGTCCGCCCCAGGCTACATTCCGATCGAGCGCGCCTGGGCAGAGCGCGATACCAACCTGCACGACTGGTGCTGGGTGGCTCCTGGAAGCGAAGCCCGCATGAAGGCGGCCATCGAAGCGGTGATCAGGCGCTGACGCTGACTTCATCCACGCCATCAGTCACCTTGGGCATCAGGAAGCCGTCCTCGGTGAGCTGCAGGGCGTGTTTTTCCAGGAGCTGGTCCAGGTCCGCCGCGCTGAGGACGCCGTTGAGCAGCCTGCCGAGCGAGCCTGTCAGGTGGCCGCGCTGGTTGCCCTCCTCCCCGGCGGGCATCACGGGGTCGGGCACGGAGAGGCTGAGCAGGCGGTCTTGCTCCAGCAAGCCGCGCAGGGCACCGGGCGGCGTTTCCGCCTCCTGCCCGTCCCAGCAGAGAATCATGCGTGCGGTGAG
>JAIWOJ010000021.1 GCA_020216965.1 Prosthecobacter sp. | reverse complement strand
GCCAAGGAATGTAGGCCCTTCAGGCCAGCCAGAAGATTTGCCGGACAGGCGCTGAGGGGACAGGGCGGCCTTCACGCCAACGGCCATCCGTGCAAGCGTCAGAGGAGTGGCTGCATCTTATGGTAATTATAATATTACTTGTGATTTCGCCATCTAGCCTGATAATTTCGCCTCATGAACTTTCCCGGTCGTCTGCGCGTTTGCGCCGCCGTCTGTGCGCTTTTTTGCACAGGCGTGGCCTCTCTGCGGGCAGACATCGTGGGGCAGTGGAACGACTACGCTCTGACCCTCGCGCGTGAGGCTGGGATGAGCTCACCGGAGCTTTCTCGGCTCATGGCCATGCTGAATATCTCCATCTACAATGCGGTGGAAGGCATCGCTGGGGACTATGAGCTTTACACCCATGGCAGCTACACCGGCCCCTCAGGAACGGCGCTGCCTGGAGCCTCCATGCAGGCGGCCGCCGCTACTGCCGCGCATACCCTTTTGTATTCCCTCTATGGCTCAAACGCCTCCATCGTGACCAGCATCAATGCGCTCTACAGCAGCCAGATGGACCTGCTGCCTGATGACCAAGCTAGGCTAGATGGGCTGAGCTTCGGCTACCTCGTGGCTAGTGACATCTATGCCTGGCGCAACACGGACGGTGCGGCAGATGCAGCCAGCACCCCCTACACGCCGCTAGGCACCGCCGGGCACTGGGGACCGACGCCACCCGACTACGAGGATGCGGCGCTGCCGGGCTGGGGAAGTGTGGCCACCTTTGCCATCAGCGGCACCGCCCCCTATGCTGGCAGCCTGGGCATGAGTAATACCGCCTGGATGACCACGGCGGAGTACACGAGCCAATTTAACAATGTGAAAGACCTGGGGTCAGCCACCAGCGGCACCCGCACCGCAGAGCAGACCGACGCGGCGTATTTTTGGGAGGGCGCACCTGGCACGATCACCAACATCGGCCTCTGGAACAACGTCGCAGCGGGGATCGTCAGTGCCAACGGGCTGAGCCTGCAAGACACCGCCAGGCTCTATGCCGCGCTGAATGTGACGCTAGCAGACGCTGCCATCGTGGCCTGGGATACCAAGTATGCCGTCGATCTCTGGAGCCCGATCAGCGCGATCCGGGATGCCGATGTGGATGGCAATGCAGGGACGGCCCAGGATGCAGGGTGGCAGTCCTTGCTCAATGCGCCGAACAGCCCCTCCTACTTTGCTGAGCAGGCGATTTTTGGCGCTGCAGCGGCAGGCATTTTGGAGGCCTTTGCTGGCACCAGCTACGCCTTCACGCTCGGTAGCGATACGGATGGGGATGGCATCGTGGACATCACGCTGAATTTCAGTTCCCTCGCCGCTGCGCGGGATATGGCGGTGCTGAGCGGCCTGTGGGGGGGTATCTATTTTGAGCGGGCACTGGCAGATAGCGCTACCTCTGGCAGCCAGCTCGCAGATGCGGTGCTGGGCAGCCAGTTTGCTGCCGTGCCTGAGCCCAGTGGCCTGCTGCTGCTGGCAGTGTCAGGGCTGGTGGCGGCTCGGCGTCGGCGGCGCGTGCGATCCTGAGATAGCCCAGGGCGGTGCTCTGCGTACCTTGGGGTGATGAATCCCGCCCTTGAATTTCACCTCCAGCAGACGCGCCGACAGTTCTTTGCCCAGACGGGGCTGCGCGCGGGTCGCATCGCCCTTGCCACGATGATGGGGCGCGAGATGTTCGCGGCACCGGCTGCGGGTAGCGTGCATCCGCCCTTGCCAGGGCTGCCGCATTTTGCGCCCAAGGCGAAACGGCTGATCTACCTGCACATGAACGGTGCGCCGTCTCAGTTGGACCTCTGGGACTACAAGCCGCAGCTCCAGGCTTGGTTTGACAAAGACCTGCCCGAGAGCGTGCGGAACGGTCAGCGCATCACCACCATGACCAGTGGCCAGGCCAGGCTGCCGGTCGCGCCGTCGATGTTTAAGTTTCAGCAGCACGGCCAGAGCGGCATGTGGGCCAGTGAGTTGCTCAAGCACACCTCGAAAATCGTCGATGAAATCGCCCTGCTGAAAACGGTGCACACCAGTGCCATCAACCATGACCCGGCCTGCACCTATGTGATGACGGGCAGTGAGGTGCCTGGCAAAGCCAGCATCGGCTCCTGGCTCTCCTACGGTCTGGGCAGTGAGAGCAATGATCTGCCTAGTTTTGTGGTCTTTACGCCCACCTTCCCAGCCGCGAGTCAGGCTCAGGCGCTCTTCACGCGCATGTGGAGCAGCGGCTTTCTGCCAAGCAAACACACCGGCGTGGCCCTGCGCGGTCAGGGCGACCCAGTGTTGTTTGTGAAAAACCCACCAGGGGTGGATCCTGCGGACCGTCGCACGATGCTCAATGCCCTGGGCAGGCTCAATGAGATCAACCACGCACGCCTAGGAGATCCTGAGATCCAGACGCGCATCGCCAACTATGAAATGGCCTTCCGAATGCAGGTCAGCGTGCCCGAACTCACCGACCTGAGCCGAGAGAGCAAGGCCACCCTGGAGATGTACGGCCCTGACGTGAATCGGCCCGGCAGCTTTACCCACAGCGCCATCCTGGCGCGCCGCTTGATCGAGCGCGGCACCCGTGTCGTGCAGATCCTACACCGTGGCTGGGACCAGCACAACAACCTGCCGCGGCTCCTGCGCGGACAGATTGAGGATACGGACCAAGCCACTGCCGCTCTCATCATGGACCTCAAGCAGCGCGGGCTGCTGCAAGACACACTGGTGGTCTGGGGGGGCGAATTTGGCCGCACCGTCTATTCTCAAGGCACGCTCACCCAGGACAATTACGGGCGCGACCATCACCCGCGGAATTTCTGCATGTGGCTGGCTGGAGGTGGGGTGAAAGGCGGTATCGTCCACGGGGAGACGGATGATTTTTCCTACAACATTGTGAAGGATCCCGTGCACATCAATGATCTCAACGCCACCATTTTACACCTGATGGGCATCGATCACGCGCGTTTCAGCTTCAAGTTCCAAGGTCTGGATCAACGGCTGACGGGGGTGGAGGAACATCACCCCGTGAAGGCCGTCCTGGCCTGAGTGCGGCATCGGCTCGCTCTCAGCAGGTTGGGGTCGGGTCACTCTTGGCCGTGGCTAGGCTCAGGCGATGAGGCGGCTGGATGCGGCTCATCGTGGTGATGATCGTCGTCGTGATCGTGTTTGTCTTCGCGCGGGTCGTGGCCATCGTGATGTTTGATGTCCGCCTTGGCCGTCACGCCTTTGAGGTGGGTCTTGAATTTGCGATGTCTTTGCTGCTCAGGCAGGGGGCTGATCTGCATGTTGATGTTTCTGCCTGCCATTTTGGGCTCCTGATCCACATGCCCCATGGTGTGGAGGTCATCCTTGATCTGCCTGGCCAGCTCGTGCCCTAGCTCTTGGTGCGCCATTTGGCGGCCTTTGAACTGGAGCTGGATGCGCACCTTGTGGCCTTCTGCCAGGAAATCTTCAGCGTGGACGATCTTGATGTGGTAATCATGAGGATCAATGCCGATGCGGAACTTGAGTTCCTTCACCTTGCCACCTTTCTGGTGCTTGTGGGCCTCTTTTTTGTGCTTCTCCTGGATGTATTTGTATTTTCCGTAATCGACGATTTTACAGACGGGGGGCTCCGCATTGGGGGCTACCTCCACGAGGTCTAGCCCTCTCTCTTTTGCCATGCGGATGGCCTGCGCCGTCGGCAGCACGCCATACATCTGATTGGTCACGCCATCCACCACACGCACCTTCGGGGCACGGATCCGCTCATTGACCCGCGTCTGGTCCACATAGCGCCCGTTGTTGGGGCGCCCTCCCCGGTTTTGCCCGCCCATGGGGGGGCGGTTTCCCTGCTGCTGAGGGCTCTGACCTGCGGGCCGTGGGCCAGCATTGGGTGGCCCAGACGGCCTAGGTGCCCCCGATGAGTAGCCTGTGCCTGCTGGACGAGGTGCCCCGGCGGATAGGCCGCTAGAGTGGGTGCGTTGGGGACCAGATGGCTGGCTGCCCTGGCCGGGCTTGCCGCCAAATTGGCTGCTATTCAGATTTTGGAATGGATTGCTTATGGGTTACCTCCTGGTGGTTTTGGAAGGGACGTCAGAATGGGTGCTACCACGGACGTTGAGGGCTGGGACGCTCGGCACAGAAAAAACGAACATATCAGGCCAGGCGTTCTTGCAGCGGCATGACAGTCATCCCCGTGTTCCTGGCGTGAGGAACGGAATGGACGGCGTCTAGGATCATCATGCTGCGGGAAAGTCTCGTTGGAAGGAAGCGCCGCTGCATTGAGCTACAGGCGCTACGAATCAACCAACGTCGCATTAAATGGATTCTTAGCCTAGGGCAAGGTGATTTCTGAGAAAAGGCCGTCATCTTCAGCGGGCGGATCTTCTGCAACATGCCAAGGAGGGACCACGGCCAAAGGTTTCCAGATTCTCCAAGAGCCGTGTAAAGTGCTCCCTCGCTTGGGCGTACCAGCGGGCCACCTTTTCCAGCCATGCGTCTGCTTTTTTTCCTTTCCGCCCTGCTCGCTACTCATCTCCAGGCTGTGCCGCAATGGCTCTGGCTGAATGAGAATCCCACCAAGGAGAACGCCGTCAGCTTTCGTTACAGCTTTGAGGTGCCGGGAAATGCGCACTATGCCACCCTGGAACTCACCTGTGACAATGGCGCGGAGGCTTTCCTCAATGGCAAGAAGGTCCTGACCAATCCTGACTGGCAGCAGCCATCCAAGGCGGACGTCAGCAAAGAAATCATGCGGGGTGAAAAAAATCAGATCCTCGTGCACGCCCGCAACAAGGGCGGCGTGGCTGGCATGATCGCCCGGCTGAAGATCAAGATGCCCAATGGCACAGAAAAAGTGCTGTGGGAGACTAGTGGCGAATGGCAGGCTACCGTGACGGGGAAGGAAGAATGGCGGCCTGCTACTGTGGTCGGAACTTATGGCAAGGGGCCCTGGGGGATGGCGCTGGATGAAAAGGCAGGCGGTGGCAAAAAGAACGAAGGCCCGGCGGAGACCATCCCGGCAGCAGAGATCGGCGTCGCCAAGGGGTTCAAGGTAGAGAAGCTCTACAATGTGCCCAAGGAGCAGCAGGGCTCTTGGGTGGCCCTCACGGTCGATCCCAAGGGGCGCCTGCTCGCTTGCGACCAGTATGGCAGCATCTACCGGATGGCCGTGCCTGCGGTGGGCAAGACGGAGCTCCTGAAGCCTGAAAAATTACCCATCGAGATGGGCAAGGCCCATGGCCTGTTGGCTGCCTTTGACAGCCTCTACGTGATGGTGAATGAGAACGGCAAAGACAATGGCCTCTACCGCCTGAAGGATACCGATGGTGACGATCAATATGACCACATCACCAAGCTGCACACCATGGCCGGCGGTGGCGAGCACGGCCTACACAGCATGATCGTCAGCCCGGATGGCAAGCGCATCTTCTTCAACTGCGGCAACCACACCAAGCTACCTGAGGGGCTAGCCAAAAGCCGCGCCGCGATGATTTGGGGGGAGGATCACATCCTACCGCGTCTCTGGGACGCCAATGGCCACGCACGCGGCATCATGGCCCCAGGCGGCTACATTTGCAGCATGAACCCCGATGGCAGCGGCTTGGAGCTCTTTTGCTACGGCTTCCGCAATGAGTTCGATATCTGCTTCGACCTCGGTGGTGAGCTTTTCACCTACGATGCGGACATGGAGTGGGACATCGGCACCCCGTGGTACCGCCCCACGCGCGTGAACCACTGCGTCAGTGGTGCCGACTACGGCTGGCGCAGTGGCAGCGGCAAGTGGCCGAACCATTACCCCGACAGCCTGCCCACCACGCTTGACATCGGTCCTGGCAGCCCCACGGGCGTCGTCAGCGGCAAAGGGGCGAAATTTCCCGCCAAGTATCAGCGCGCCATCTTCATCAATGACTGGACCTATGGCACCATGTGGGCCATCCACCTCCAGCCCAAGGGGGCGAGCTACATCGCGGAAAAAGAAGAGTTCATCTTCGGCAAACCGCTGCCGCTGACCGATGTCGTCATCCATCCGCAGGACGGTGCCATGTATTTTGCCGTTGGCGGACGTCGCACGCAGTCTGGCGTCTATCGGGTGACTTATGTAGGCACTGAGCCCACCCCTCCTGCTGCGGCCCTGCCGTTGGATGAGGAATTTCGCATGAGGGCCGCCCTTGAGCAGCTTCATCAAGACGGGGCCGATGCCCAAAAAGCCCTCGCCACCGCCTGGCCCTACCTCAGCCACAGCGACCGCCATGTGCGCTATGCTGCCCGCGTTGCCATTGAGCGCCTGCCGGTCGAGCTTTGGAAAGACAAGGCTTTGGGTGAAACCCACCCCGTCGCCTTGATCGAAGGCATCATCGCCCTGGCCCGTGTCAGCGGTGCCAAGGGAGCCTATGAGGGCGGTCGCCCTGCTGCCAAGCCCACTGGCACCTCGTCTGAGCCCATCGGCAACGTCGCCCCTGAGAATGTGGAGCTGCAAAACCAGATGCTCGCCGCTCTAGCGCGGCTAGAGGGGCACCCCCTCAGCACCAGCCAGTCCCTCGCCGCCTTGCGCGCGCTTCAGCTCGTGCTCATCCGCCTAGGCAAGCCTGATGCCGAGATCTGCGCCAAGATCGCTGAAAAGCTAGAGCCTGCCTATCCTGCGGAAGATCCCTCTATCAATCGTGAGCTATGTCAGCTCCTCGTCGCCGTGGATAGCACCCAGGTGGTGTCCAGGACGCTCGCCCTCATGGCCACGGCCAAGGATGACTTTCAGGAGGTGGCTAGCGATGCCGTCCTGAGCCGCAATGACGGCTACGCCAATGCCGCCCGCGCTGCGGCTGGCAGCCGCCCCAATGCCCAGCAGATCGCCTACATGGCTGCGCTACGGAATGCCACGGCCGGCTGGACGCCAGAGCATCGCCAGACTTACTTCTCCTGGTTCCCCCGCGCCCGCACCTGGAGGGGAGGCAACAGCTTCAAGGGCTTCATGGAAAACATCCGCAAAGATGCCATGGCCACCTTTGTCCCCCAGGCAGAGCTGGCAGAACTCGAGGCCCTCGGCACCAAGACCGAGAGCGTGACCATCCCCAACTACGTCGCCCCCAAGGGGCCCGGTAAAAACTGGAGCGTGGATGAAGTTGTCGCCCTGGCCTCAAGCGGCCTCAAAGGGCGCGACTTTGCCAATGGCGAGGCCATGTACCGCAGCACCATGTGCGCCACCTGTCACCGCTTCAACGGTGAAGGCGGCAGCATCGGGCCCGACCTGACCGGCTCCGGCAATCGCTACACCCTGCGCGACCTCATGGAGAACATCGTGGAGCCCAGCAAGGTCATCTCAGACCAATACGATAGTCACGAGATCACCAAGAAGGACGGCAGCACCATCCTCGGACGCATCGTCGTCGAGGAAAATGGCAAGGTCTTCGTCATGGCCAACCCCTTCGCGCCCAACGACCAGATGGCCATCAACGAGAGTGACATTGCGAAAAAAGAGACCCGCAAGGTCAGCATGATGCCCCCTGGCCTGATCAATGCCCTCAACGCAGACGAACTGCTCGACCTCATCGCCTACCTCCTCAGCGGCGGAAACGCCCAGGACAAAATGTTCCAGAAATAGCCGCCCCGTGGCACACCGGCAGGTTTTCCCGGCCAAATTCGGGTGCCGAAGTTCACCGCTCTCGGGTCATCCTCGTCCCGGCGAACTTCAGAAACCGGGCTTCAAACTGGATACCGCACTTTCAGGGGGCAGGATTGTCCCTGAAGCGGCATCCGGTAGAAGGGAAGCCCCCCGTTTTGTGGGTTGTCCTGCGGCACGGTTCTTTCTAGGCTCTGGAATATATGGCAGAAAAAAGAGATACATGGGGCTCTCGCCTCGGGGTCATCATGGCAGTCGCTGGCAGCGCCGTGGGGTTGGGGAATTTTCTCCGCTTCCCAGGCTTGGCCGCACAGTATGGCGGTGGAGCTTTCATGATGGCCTACGCCATCAGCTTCCTCATCATTGGCCTGCCCATCGGCTGGGCAGAGTGGGCCATGGGCCGCTATGCGGGCAGCCTGGGGTATAATTCCGCGCCAGGTGCCTTTGCCTGCATCGTGCGTAGCCGCTGGGCGAAGTATGCGGGCATCATCGGCGTGATCGTGCCGGTCATCATCTATATGTACTATGTGATGATCGAGGCCTGGTGCATCGGCTACGCGGTGAATTTCTGGAGTGGGCGGATGCACTTTAAGGACGCCGCCGAGGCCGTGGGTTACTTTGCTGGCTTTGTCGGCGCAGCAGGGGATGCCACGGCCATGAAGTTCAGCGCGGATACTGCCCTGCCATGGCTGCTGGCGGTGTTTGTGTTTAATTTTTATCTCATTTATCGGGGGCTATCGCGCGGCATTGAAAAGATGTGTCAATTTGGCATGCCTCTGTTGATCGTGCTGGCGCTGCTGCTGCTAGGCCGTGTGATGACCCTAGGCGCGCCCGATCCCGCGCGCCCTCATGACAGTGTCATCAACGGCCTGGGCTACATGTGGAACCCCAGCAAGGTGCAGGTGGTCAAAGCCACCCCCGGCCCGACGGACAAGCCGCGTGAGGTCGTCGGCGCTGCCGCCATCGCCGAGGCGGAAAAGGAAGTCGCGGCGAGTGGTGGCGCGCTGAAGTTGGTCACGGTTTCTCCCTGGAGCCAGTTGTGGAATCCCAGCTTATGGCTGGCAGCCGCCGGGCAGATTTTCTTCAGCCTATCCGTGGGCTTTGGCGTCATCATCGTTTATGCCAGCTACATGAAGCCGAAGGATGACGTGGTGCTGAGTGGGCTGACGGCGAGTAGCGCCAATGAGTTTTGTGAGGTCGCCCTGGGCGGTCTCATCACCATCCCGGCGGCGGTGGCCTTTCTGGGGGTGGCAGGCATCGCTGGGCAGGCGGGGGTGGGGCTAGGCTTTAAGGTGCTGCCTCTCGTGTTCTCCAAGATGCCGGCGGGTGCCTTCTTTGGCGGTGCTTTCTTTTTTATGCTTTTCCTGGCTGCGGTGACTAGCTCGATCTCCATGCTCCAGCCAGGCATCGCCTTTGTTGAGGAGGCTCTCGGTGTCGGGCGCAGAGCCTCGGTGGCGATTTTGGGCATGCTCACGGCCTTTGGCGCAGGGATGGCGCTATTTTTTACCGCGGATCTCAAGGCGTTGGACACGCTGGATTTCTGGGTGGGCACCTTTCTCATTTTTGTGCTCGCCACGGTCCAGATCATTATCTTTGGCTGGGTGTGGGGCATTGATCGGGGCTTTGAGGAAATGCACCGCGGCGCTGCCTTTCAGGTGCCGCGTGTGTTTCGCCCGATCATCCAGTGGCTCTGTCCTGGCTTCCTGTTGCTCGTTTTTGCCCTGTGGCTGATGAGGGATGTCTTCGGCTTTGATCTTGCCACCCTCAAGCCAGGTGCTGTTTCTAGCTATGTGAGTGACCTCTTCGGTGCCAAAAGCAGCCTAGCCGCCCAGCTCAGTGTGGCCCTCGTGGTCGCTGTCTCCGTTTTCTTTGGGCTGCTCACGGCACGCAGCCGAGCCTACGCCAAGGCGGAGCGCGGCCTGCCCAAGCACGACTAATTTCAACCAAGAACCTAGAACCCTACCCCCATGACCCCTGCCGGACTTCTCGTCATGCTCTTCTCCGTAGGCACGGTAACCAGCCTTTTTTCTTGGTGCATCTACAAGGTGCTCACCAGCCCTGGTGAGAGCGATAAACTGCACGCCGTGGAGCTACACACCCCTGACATGGATCAGCCGGACTGACGAGCATCAGCCACGCCCCTCACTCACCGTCCAGCCGCCATCCACAGCGATGACTTGGCCGGTCACAAAACGGGACGCGCGTGACAAAAGAAAAAGCGCTGCGCCATCACAATCCTCCGGCACGCCGACACGCCCGCCATCCAGCGGCTGTTTTTTGGCGATGAAATTCATGATCGCCTCATTGCCAACAGCACGACGAGACATGGGCGTCTCCACCAGCGCGGGGGCGATGACATTCACGCGAATATTCTGCGGCGCGTAGTAGCTCGCAATCGCGCGGCTGAAACCCACAATGCCTGCTTTGGCCGCCGCGTAGGCATGGCTGGCAAAAAACTCTGGGGAAGGAGACCAGCCCAGCACGCTGCCCATATTCAAGATCGCTCCACCTCTGCCCTGCGCTAGGAATTGTCTGACGGCAGCGCGGTTGGAGAGCATGATGGAGGCTAGGTTGAGATCCAGAGTGTGTCGCAGCCCCTCATCCGTCATCTCATGCAGGGGGCCATCTCCCCAGGCGCGCCCACTACCGCCGGCCACATGGTACAGGGCGTCTAGCTGACCAAAGGCTGATACCGCCAGTGCCACGGCCCGCGTCGCGGTTTCAGGCTCGCTCGCATCCCCGGTCAAGCCGCACGCATTCGGGCCCAGCTCAGACAAAGCAGCATCCACATTTTCCTGAGAACGGCTGCAGATCACCAGCCGCGCCCCATGCGCGACCAAGGCGCGTGCAGCCGATAGCCCTAACCCCGTGGTGCCGCCCATGACGACAACCACCAGCCCCTGCACATCCGAGTCTATCGTGTTCATGGTGCAAAACTAAGCCCTGGGCCACGCGCCCCACAAGCCGCAAGCCCCAGCCCCCATGCCGTGAAGAGGATGTGACAAAGCGAGCACGTCCACGGCCAGCGCAGCCTTCCTAGCTTCTGCCATCTGCTTTGGCCTCCCCACCAGCGCAGTGGCTCACGGGGTGGACTCCAGGTGCTGGATCACGGCATCCAGCCACCAGCCTCTGGATTCATCGGCCTTGGCGCGTTCCTCACGCAGCAGGGGGAGGATGCTTCGCCCCTGAAGCCGCAGTCGGCTCGCCGCCGCCTCCCGCTCGGCCAGGCTGCCATCCAGAGCTTCCAGCAGCTTCCGCAGCACTGCCTCTGAGTCAGGCTTGATGGTGATCTCTACCTCAAGAGGCTCCCGGCAGGGCAGGAGGCAGCGGTCATAAGTCCAGACCTTTAGCCGATGCTCCCCGATAGCGAGTGACTCCAACCGAATCTCTGCCGCGCTGGAGGCTTTGGTTTTCTCCTGGCCGTTGAGTTGCCATCTGCACCAGCCCTTTTCCGGCAGCGCCACGCTGAGCATGGCCGTGCTCCCGTCGATCTTCAGGGACTTCAGCACCGGACGCACAACCCGTTTTTCCACAGGCCTGACCATGAGGTATTCGGACTCATACCACCGTGTACTGAGAAAGGTGGTGCCATCGGCAGCGCTTAGCACAGCTTGGAGACTGTCATAATTCTCTAGCACTTCAGTTCCATTTTGGCTCGTCAACTCCACCTCCGCTCCAGGGATGGCGCACCAGAGCCTACCTGTGGTGGTAGTGACCCAGTCAACACCATTTGAGTCTGTTAATTGCCTGCTTATATTCTTTATCGAAGTATTTAATTTCCTAGGGTTATTCTTAGTCGCACTAAAACCAGACCAACTTTTAGCGACACTTGAATCAGCCCATTGAGATTCACGCAGCTCCCATACTTTTTTGTTTATGATTATTCTCAGATTGCCCTCTGGAGAAAATGCCAAAGGTCCCGGGAACTCTGCTCCATGACCAGTGATATCATCGGCTTTCCAACTCGATACCTTACCGTTGTCTAGGAGTGATATCGTGCCGTCGCGGAATACCACACCTGCTCTCAACGGTTTGCCATCCCAGATCACAGGGCCTGAATAAATATGATGATTATGGATAAATTCCAGTCCTGGCCCTGCGCAGGCCCCTAGGCCAGAG
>JAIWOJ010000020.1 GCA_020216965.1 Prosthecobacter sp. | reverse complement strand
TGGGCGATCTGAAAGCCCATCTTCTTGGCGGCCCCCATGCCATAAATGGTGGCGTGGCGGCTACCGACGATGCCGACCGCTTGATGGTCACGCGGCTGGAGTTCACCCCAGATGTAGAGCACCACGGGCGGGTCATAGATTTTTCTGAGCAAGGGCGGATAGAGGGCGTCTTCCTGGGTCAGGATGGTGAGGCCACGCTGCTCAATCTTCCGCAGTTCGGCAGCGAGGTCCACCTTGGTCTCCCAGCCGGCCAGTGCCTCTGCTTGGGTTTGAGCAAAGCCCTCGATTTCTCGGATTTCATGCACTTTGGCGCCCAGGATGGCCTCAGGCGTGCCGAAACGCTCTAAAAGCTTACGCACGCGCACGGGCCCGATCTGGGGAATCAGATTGAGGGCGATCCATGCTTCGCGGCGTGTCATGGGTTTTCACTGCGGCAGGGATTCTTGTGAGACAACTGCAAACTGGCGCGCTTTCCTCGCTTAGCCCTGAAGGGTTTCCACACGCATCCAGCTAGGTTCTCCACGGACGCAATTGAGCGCGCGAATGGCAGCTAGAGCCTCCAGCATATCGCCGAGGCGGGCGTCATGGATCATGAGAACAAGACTGCTCTGACCGCTGGTATCCTCAAGATCCTCAGGCTGGATCATGGAGGAGATGCCGATGCCGCGGCTACCTAGCTCTGCTGCCACCTGGGCGAGCACGCCAGGCTCATCCGCGACTGTGAGGCGCAAGTAGTAATGGGAGATGGTGTCCTCCACGGGCTTGCTTTTGCCGTAGAGCCCATGGGGCACAAAGCCACTGTGTCGGGCCCCATAGACCAGGGTGGCAGCCGCTTCACACAGATCGCTGATGACGGAACTGCTGGTGGGATCCTGGCCAGCACCTCGGCCATAAAAAAGCGTCTCTCCGACGATGTCTCCATGCACCAGGACGGCATTGAAGCTGCCGCTGACGCTGGCTAGGACGTGGCTGAGCGGCACCAAAGTGGGCTGGGTGCGCACCTCGACGAGACCGTCTTTGTCAGCACGAATGACGGAGAGCAGCTTGATGGTGTATCCCAATCGTTTGGCGAATTTGAAATCAGCGGGATCAATCTTATCCACGCCTTCGACGTGGACGCAGCCTTGCGGGATCCAAAAGCCATAGCTGAGAGAGGCGAGGATGATGGCCTTATGCGCCGCATCCCAGCCGCTGACATCCAGGGTGGGGTCTGCCTCAGCGTAGCCTTTTTCTTGGGCCTCGCGCAGGGCATCTGCATAGCTGAGGCCAGCTTGGCTCATACGGGTGAGGATGTAGTTGCAGGTGCCGTTGATGATGCCGTGAATGGACAGGATGCGGTTGCCCACCAGGCCTTCTTGCAGCACCTGGATGATGGGGATACCGCCAGCGACAGCCGCCTCAAAATAGATGGGCGCGCCACACTGCTCAGCCAGGGCGAAGAGTTCCTGTCCACGCTCAGCAAGCAGAGCCTTGTTGCCGGTGACGACAATTTTTTTGGCTTTCAAAGCAGCGCAGACGAGCTCGTAGGCGGTGGTCGTGCCACCGATGAGCTCCACGACGACCTGGATCTCGGGATCCTCGGTCAGATCTTGCCAGCGCGTCCCTAGCAAGCTCTCAGGGACGCTGACATCACGCGGACGTGCTAGGTCGCGAACGATGATGCGGCGGATGCGGATATCGGCACCCGTGCGCTGGATAATGAGGTCACGGTTCGCTTCAATGTTTTTGAAGACACCAGCACCGACGTTTCCAAGACCGGCAAGGCCGACCTGGATGGCGCGGGGGACTGCGGGGGCGGCGGAGGGCATGACAACTGGGTGGGCTCAGGCCACAAGGGTCTGCTCACGGGCTGGGCCGACGCCTAGGAGGCTGATGCGGGCTCCGGTCAACTCCTCGACGCGCTTAAGATAGGCCTTGGCGAGCGGTGGGAGATCCGCAAAGCGAGTGATCCCACTGAGATCCTGCTTCCAGCCCTGGTGGGTTTCGTAAATGGGCTCACAGGCTTCGATGTCCGCGACCGTGCTGGGTGGGTAGTGGATGATCTCCCCACGCAGGCGATAGGCCGTGCAGATTTGCACTTCATCAAGGCCATCAAGGCCATCAAGGTTGGTGATGGCTAGCTCATCCGCGCCGTTAATCATCACGGCATAGCGCACGAGCACGGCGTCCAGCCAGCCGCAGCGGCGGGCGCGTCCGGTCGTGGCACCGAATTCGCGGCCCATGTTGTGCAGCATGTCACCGATGGAGTCGTTTTCTGTGACGAAGGGACCGCTGCCGACACGGGTGGTATAGGCTTTGCACACAGCCACCACTTTATCGATCATGCGTGGCGGCACACCAGAGCCGGTGCAGGCTCCCCCAGTCGTGGTGTTGGAGCTGGTGACAAAGGGGTATGTGCCGTGGTCAATGTCCAGGTAGGTGCCTTGGGCACCTTCAAAGAGCAGGCTCTTGCCCGCCTGGATGGCTTCGTGGCAGACGACGGCGGTATTGGTGATGTGCGGTGCCAGCTCTTTGGCCGCTGCCAAAATCTTCTCGATGGTTTCCTCTACAGGCACAGGCTCAATGCCTGAGGCGACGATGAATTCGTTGTTCGCCACGATGCGCTCACGCAACTCTGCAGCCAGCTTTTCGGGGCGGGTCAGCAAGATGGCGCGGAGACCACTGCGCTCTACCTTGTCCGCATAGGCCGGGCCGATGCCGCGCCCGGTGGTGCCGATGGCTTTGGCACCGCGCCGAGCTTCACGGGCGCGGTCCAGCGCCTTGTGGTAGGGCATGACGAGGTGGCAGGTCTCGCTGATCTTGAGGTTCTCGGCAGTAATTTTCACGCCCTGGCTGCGCAGCTTTGCCATCTCTTCCAGCAGGCCGATGGGGTCTAGCACGACCCCATTGCCAATGACGCAGAGTTTTTCCTCCCAAAGGATGCCGCTAGGGATGAGGTGCAGGATGTATTTCTGGCCATTGCTGATGACGGTATGCCCGGCATTGCTGCCGCCCGCTGCGCGCACGACGACGTCTGTTTTTTCGGTCAGGAAATCGACGATTTTGCCTTTTCCTTCATCGCCCCACTGGGCGCCGACAACGATGGTATTGGACATTTCTAAAGTGTGCGGAACTTGCCGCAGGGATGGGGGGTTGATGGGGAGAAAAAAGAACGCTGCCGACCTCTCCGGGCCGACAGCGGAAAACCGGCCTGGCTTAGCGCATCAGGCGGTGAGATGCATGGCGCTGTAAATGGCGTAAGCACATCCGCCAAGGGCCAGAATCGCCAAGACATAAAGCGGGGCGTAACCGTGCCCTTTGGGCTTCGTTTTCGGGCCAAATCCCTTTCGGCGGGACTTATCAATCGGCGTGGCACCATAGCCGGTGTGGGAGATGGTCTGCGGGGCACTGTAGCCTGCGTCTGCCTGCGGCTCATCGCCGATGAAGACCACCTCAACGTGGCCGATGTTGAACACGCCACCGTTTGCCATCTCCAGGCTTTCCACCCTCTGGCCGCTGACAAAAGTTCCGTTGGTGGAGCCTAGGTCCGTGAAGACCCAGGTGCTGCCATCAAACACGAACTCACCATGATGGCTGGAGATCGACTCATGGGCGATGACCAGGGCGTTGTCTTCAGCCCGGCCAAGGGGGACGCGCTCGGAGGTCAGTTCCGCCTCGCCAGTCTGGCCCTCTGGGGTGGTAAATTGGATTTTTGCCATAGCAGGGCGCGCATTTAGCAGCAGCCCACGCCGCTGGCAAGGCGGAATCCAGCACCCCACGGCAGCGGCTCACTCGCCGGTTGACGGCCCCATGGCCCGACGCCAGCCTCGCGGCCCCATGAGATTTGCGATCTGCAACGAAACCTACCCTGCCGACTGGCCTTTTGAGAAAGTGTGTGAAGACGCCGCTGCCGCAGGCTACCACGCGCTAGAGCTAGCCCCCTTCACCCTGAAAGAAGACCCGCGCCAGATCACCGAGGCGGATGCCCTTCGCCTTAGCCACATCGCCACTTCCTTTGGTCTGGAAATCCTGGGCCTACACTGGCTGCTGACGAAGCCTGCCTGGTTTCACATCACCACTCCAGACGCCCTCCAACGGAAGGAGACCGCCAAATTTGGCCGTCACCTAGCGCGCGTCTGCGCGATGACCGGCGGGCGCATCATGGTCTGGGGCAGCCCAAAGGCGCGCAATCTCCTGCCTGAATGGCAATACGAGGATGCCTTTCAAAGAGCTGCTGACACGGTGCGTGAGGTCGCCGAGGAATGCGGCAAATACGGCGTCATCATCGCCATGGAGCCGCTGGGCCGAAAAGAGACCAACTTTCTCAACACGGCGGAAGAGACCATCCGCCTCTGCCAGGCTGTCAATCACCCGAGCTGCAAACTCCACCTGGACGTGAAGGCCATGAGTGACGAATCCAAGCCCATCCCTGACATCATCCGCGATAGCAAGGACTGGTTCGTTCATTTCCACGCCAATGACCCCAACCTCCTCGGCCCCGGCATGGGCGAGGTGAAATTTGAGCCCATCATCGCTGCCCTGCGCGAGGTGGACTATCGTGGTTTCCTCTCCGTGGAGGTCTTTGACTACCGCCCCGGTGCCCAGCACATCGCCCGCGAGAGCATCCGCTATCTGCGTCAGGTCACGGGCCTGTGACGCCACGCCCAGGCTTTCCTCAAAAAACGCCTTCGCCGGAATTTCATTCGCACGGCCAGGCATCACCGCTACCCTCCCCCCCCTTTTATGCTCCAAGCTGGAATCGTCGGCCTGCCCAACGTAGGCAAATCCACCCTCTTCAACGCAGTCACCCGCACCCGCAAGGCGGAGGCAGCGAACTACCCCTTCTGCACTATCGAGCCAAACCAAGGCGTGGTCATCGTGCCTGATGAGCGCCTCGCGGCTCTCTCCAAGCTCAGCGGCTCTCAGAAGATCGTGCCTGCCGCCATTGAGTTTGTGGACATCGCTGGGCTGGTCAAAGGAGCCAGCCAGGGCGAGGGGCTGGGCAACAAGTTCCTCAGCCATATCCGTGAGGTGGACGCCATCGTGCACGTCGTCCGCTGCTTTGAAAACGGCGACATCACCCATGTGGATGGCAGCGTCGATCCCATCCGCGACATTGAGGTCATCAATACGGAACTCATTTTGGCCGATTTGGAGGCCGTGCAGCGCCGCAAGGAACGCTGTGAGAAGAAGGCCAAAAGCGGCGACAAGGACGCCAAGGCCGAGCTAGCCCTCTGTGAAAAACTGCTGCCCCACCTAGATGCCATGCGGCCAGCCGTCACCGCCGAACTTAGCGATGACGAGCGCAAGCTGATGAAGTCCTTTTTCCTCCTCAGCGGCAAGCCCTGCATCTACGCCTGCAACGTCGCCGAATCCGATCTGGCCTCTGCATCCAAAGAGCCAGACAAGCACCCCCTCGTCTCCAAAGTGCGCGAATACGTCAGCCATGCCCATGCCGCCAACGCCTGTGTCGTGAGCGCCGCGATCGAAAACGAACTGGTGGACCTGCCAGAGGAAGACGCCAAAGCCTACCTGGCAGACCTCGGCGTGACTGACAGCGGCGTGAACCAGCTCATCAAAAGCGTGTACAGCCTCCTGGGCCTCCAGACCTATCTCACCACCGGGGAAAAAGAGACCCGTGCCTGGACCATCACCAAAGGCATGAAGGCCCCCCAAGCCGCTGGGGTGATCCATGGCGACTTTGAGCGTGGCTTCATCGCCGCACAGATTGTCCACTTTGATGATCTCATCGCCCTCGGCTCAGAGGCCAAGGCGCGAGAAGCCGGCAAGCTCCGCATTGAGGGAAAAGACTACGTCATGCGGGACGGAGACGTGGTGGAGTGGCGCTTCAATGTGTGAGCCTTTGCCTTCATGCAGACGGCAGTGCCCGCATCACGCGGAACTTCGGAATCCCGGCTAATCTGAGACATTGTCACGCAGTTGATGCCCTTGACCTGCGATTTCCTGGGTGCCTTGGATTTGATTGTCAGTGATCCAGGCAGGGGCTGCGGTGGCCGTCACCTGAAGGGCCAGCTTCGGGATGCCTGTGAGGCTGTTGGCCACGATCTTGTGGCCGGTCGGACGTTCCGGCTGCTTGAGCGCGGTCGTGCCGCTAATGAGAATGCCCTCGGTGCATTGTCGGATTTCATTCCCCAGTAGCTCGCAGATCGCGGCATCGCGTGCCTGGATGGCTGCTGCGGCACGGGTGATCCAGCAGCCGCTCACGGTGACGGCTTTACTCCCTGCCGCAATGACCACGGCTGTGCCGCCGATGTCCCGGAAGCTGCAACGCTCGACCCCCGCGTCACGGGTATCTTGGAAGAGGATGGCGTCTCCAGGCCAGTCATGGAAAATGCAATCCCGCAGGGTGATATCGATCGGCCCCTCGGTCGATTTTGGCACCTCGTCACCAGGAGCACAGAGGATAGCAGGAGAGTCTGCGCTGATTTTTGTGGAGGAGCCTGGCTCTAGCACGAGGTTGGCGATCTCCACCGTGTCCGCAGCACCGCGGATGTGAATGAGGGGGGGCTTGGCTCCAGGAGCCAGCCTGAGGATGCAGCGCTCACGTTCCATGCCGCGAATGGCCAGCTTTTTCACCGCATCCAGACGCAGGCCAGCGGGCAGTTCATGCACCCCAGGCGGGATCGTGACCACACCGCCACCTGCCTTCACGGCCGCATCGATCCACTCCTGAATAGGAGCCTGGGCCACAGCGGGCGGCAGGGCGAGAGCTAGGCTGAGGAGGCAGATCAAGAAAGGGGGCAAAAGGCGGCGGCGCATGGGCAGAGGGGTAGTTCGTCGGTGCTAGCCAGGATCTTGCCTTCTTGGCTGGAAGGCTTGCATCTTTCCACTTCCCGAAAGTGGAAATCCGCGCTTCTATGGAGGCCCGTCATTGATGGAAGCAGTCAATATTCAATTCGCCCCAGAAACAGGCTCCGAGGAGGAGTGGAATGAGGCTTATGCACGCCTGGCGGACTATTTCCGCTCCTACCAATTGCACAACCGCATCCGGCGCACCCAGCTCATCCTGGAGACGCTGCGGCGGGCGGCTGTGGCGCACAAGGCAGACCCTACACGCACGCCCACGGCTCATAGCATTGAGCAGGCACGTCTGATGATGAGGGAATGGCTGGCAGCGATTTACAGCGATATGAATCTGAGTGAGTCCCAGCTTGAGGCGGCGGGCAGGCTGGGTTTTCACCTCAGCGGCGGCCCGGCACGCTGGCCGAATTTTTTTCTGGATAAAAACAACCTGCCAGAGGACATGCGGGAGGCCATGCGCGCGGCGATCCGCACCTCTGGCCCCAGCATGAGCATCAGCAAGATGACGCCGCGTGACATCGACCTCGGCATCGTCTCTGACGTGGCGGAGGACACCTTTGACCGCCTAGGCCGTCATCCGATTTTGCGCTACTCCATCCTCATCGGCATTGTTGGCGGTGTGCTGGGCTACCTTTATTTCCTCCTCGCATGAGTGTCATCGGCTCTCAGACCGCCAATATCAATGCCAGCGCCGGGATGCCGCCGCCACGCATCGCGCGGATGCGGCGTGCTACCTTCTTTGCCTTTGTGGGGCTGGGGACGATCGTGGGCACTTGGCTGATGTTCACCTATCTGGCAGAGCAGGGCATGAGAAAGGCCGAGTGGCTGCTGCTAGCCACCTTTTTGCCGCTGTATTACCAGCTCAACGTCGGCTTTTGGACGGCGATTTTTGGCATGTGGCTGATGAATCGTCCGAAACCGGACCCTCTGAATCTCTGGCGCACCCTGAAACCGGAGGATCATGAGGCTGAAATCACCGCCAGCACGGCCATCATCATGCCTGTCTTCAATGAAGATGTGACGCGCGTGTTTGAGGGCCTGCGCTCCATTTACCTTTCTTTAGAGCAGACGGGGCATTCCAAGAATTTTGACATCTTTATCCTGAGCGATTCTAACCAGACGAGCCAGTGGATCGAGGAAGAGACCGCTTGGCTGGAACTATGCCGTCAACTCAATGCTTTTGGCCGCATCTTTTACCGCAAGCGCCGAAAGCCCATCAACCGCAAGAGCGGCAACGTCTCTGACTTCTGCCGCCGCTGGGGAAAGAGATACCGCTACATGATCGTGCTGGATGCAGATAGCCTCATGTCAGGTGGCCTACTGACCAGCATGACGCGGATCATGGAGAAAAACCCCGGCATCGGCATCCTCCAGACCTTCCCCAAGCAGATTGGGGCGGAGACGCTGCTCGGGCGGGTGATGCAGTTTGCCCAGTCTCTCTACGGCCCGCCCTTCATGGATGGGCTGGATTACTGGCAGGGTGGAGAGGCAAACTTCTGGGGGCACAATGCCATCATCCGCTTAGAGCCGTTCATCAAATACTGCGCCCTGCCGCCTCTGCCGGGCAAGGAACCTTTTGGGGGGCATATCCTCAGCCATGACTTTGTGGAGGCTGCCCTGATGCGCAAGGCAGGCTACGCGGTGCGCCTGCTGCCCACCAACCGGGGCAGCTATGAAGAAGGGCCGCCGACGCTGGTGGATATGCTCAAACGCGACCGCCGCTGGTGCCAGGGGAACATGCAGCACTTTTGGCTGCTTTTTGCCAAGGGCTGGCACTTCATGAGCCGCATCAACTTTGCGCACGGCATCCTCAGCTACGTCAGCAGTCTGCTCTGGCTGCTGTTCCTGGTGCTCTCCACCTTCTTAGCGGCGACTCCGGTCGAGCAAAGCAGCCCGCAGGCCATGCTCGCCATGCGTATCCTCCTGGGGCTGACGGCAATGCTGATCTTTCTGCCAAAGTTTGCCATCCTCCTGGATGAGATGATCACTGGGCGGCTGCACAAGCCTCTGAAGGGGCGTTTGCTGACCTTTGTCAGCAGCCTCGCCGACACCGTGATCTTTACCCTCATGGCCCCGGTGCTGATGGTCTTTCACTCCCAGTTCGTGGTGTACACGATCTTGGGCAAAGGGGTGCGCTGGGTCACGCAGCGCCGCAGGCTAGATGGGCGCGTGGACTGGGCGGAGGTGTTCTTCAACCTCTGGCCTGTCACAGCGATTGGTCTCGTGTGGGCAGTCATCGCCTGGATGGTCTCCCACTCGTTGCTGCTGTGGATCAGCCCGATTCTTTGCGCGCTGATTTTGGCCATCCCGATGGGTATTCTCATTTCTGGCAAACGCTCTGGTCAACGCCTCGGCTTGTTTTTGACCCCCGAGGAAACGGAACCGCCCGGCGTGCTCGCCACCATGAATTCCAGCCTGGCTGAAATCAAAGGCCGCATCCACCTGCCTGCGGAGTTGGAGAAGCACCACGGCCTGCTCCAGGTATGCCTGGACCCGTATGTGAACGGCCTGCACGTCTCCCTCCTGCGCCGCCGCAAGAGTATCAACGTCTCCCGCACCTACCTGGACCAAATCGCCGATCGTCTCGTGCGGCAGGGGCCGAATGCACTCACACCGCAGGAGATGAAGGCCATGATTCACGATACGGAAATCATGACCGACGTGCATTATCGGCTATGGTCAGCTAGGGAGAGTGACCTAGCTCCTTTTTGGGCTACGGCGATCCGGCAGTACAACCTCGCGGCCAGCAACCCCTTTACCCACACCCTAGCACAGTCGCCTGACCTGCCAGCCCCCTTCAGTTCGGGTGCAGATTGAGCCGGTGCGGCCTCAGCGCCGGATGTGGAGGAAGTAATTCACCCCCTCTGCCTCCCAGCGCACGACCGTCTGCGCCAGATCAGCGCCAGCTTTGGCAGCTAGGGCCAGCAGTGTCTCCCGGCTGCGGTGGCGCAGCTTCCAGCGGCCAAAGATCTCCATGTAATCGCGGCTGGGGTTGTGATCGGAAAAATTCCCCACCACCACCTCCCCACCAGGCTTCACCACCTGCAGCAGGGCGCTCAGCAGGTGGATGAAAAGCCGGTCTGAAACATAGTCAAAAAGCCCTGCTGACCACACCAGATCATACCTCCGTGCCGGTGTGTGCTTGAGGATATTGCGATGGTGAAAGGTGATCCGATCAAGCCAGGGCAGGCAGAGGCGGCTGCCATGCTCAATCGCCCGCGCATCCATATCCACACAATCAACGGTCACTGCTGCCTCCGGCTGCTCAAGAAAAAACTCCCGCAGATCACGGCAGGGACCAGAGGCCACATTCAGCACGTCTAGCGATCTGCCCGCCCTCGCCGCGAGGTGCTCCTGCATCAAGTGGACAAAGTAGGCTTTGCGATTCCTTACCGCCACAGGGGCCGCCTGGGCATGGAAAAAGAGATCCCAGTGCCGCAGGTGCGGTTCTGCAGTGGTATGCCGGGTGTAGATGTGATCAATGATCTGAAAGTCACCGCTGTAGCCATATTTCGCCTCCAGAGCTTCCGCCTGCATCGTGCCAGGCAGGTGACGGCGCGTGATGTCATCAATGTAGGCATCCAGGTCTGTCTGGAGGATCACCCCAGCGCGCACTTCATCCCCCAGATGGCGGATGGCACGGTTCAGCAGAGCATATTCCCAAGGCAGCGGGCCGCCTTTGGAGATGAAGTCGTGCAACAGATCATCCAACTGGCGGAGGATTTGCGCCGAACGCCGGGCTGCTGCCTGGGCCTGAACGGGCGGAGGTGGCGAAATGGCAACAGCGGACATAGGATGTGTCTATTTTTAAAATATTCTCACCACCGAAAGGTTAGTGATCGTCTTTTATTAAAATAAACAAAAGATCAGGAGCGACAAGCCATGAACTTCCCTTCAGGGACAACTTTATTTCTGATAATTCCAGATCTAACCCTTTTTTCGACTGGTCACGGTCATTCTTTCGTCTCCGGCGCGGGCCACAGCTCCCAGGCTAGCAGTTCCGTGTCCGAGCGCGCATAGACTCGGTTCCCTGCAAAGGCCGGATGAGCCCAGGTTTTGCCGATGATTTGATGCCGGGCCAGCTCCTCAAAGCCCTCCCGGCCCAGGCGCACATGCACCAGCTCGCCGCTGGCGTTCAGCAGGCTGGCGAGCCCGTCCGACTGCCGCAGCCAGACGAGGCTCATTTGGGGATTGCGGTCCTGGGGTGTCAGGGTGTTGTCATCGCTCCACAGGATCTTGCCCGTGTGTAGCTCCACGGCCTGGAGACCGCGATTTTTATCCAGCAGATAGACCACCCCCTCGCGGTAAAGCGGGGCAGACATGAGGCCGCAGATATTTTTTTCATCACTCCAGGCCAGAGAGACCTGAGCGGGCTCCGCACCTAGGCGCAGCGTGCGCGTGCCATGCCAGTAGCCAGAGACGAGAAGCAGGCCGTCATGATAGAGCGGCTGGGCGATGCTGACGCCGTAGGTGATTTTGTAGGGCCACTTCCAGAACTCCATGCCGGAGTCGGGGTCAAGGCTCTGAATGTGCTCAGGCCCCCAGACGATGAGCTGCCTTCGGCCCTGATGGTGGATGATTTCCGGCGTGCAATAGCCAGCCGGGTCCGCCCCCCCGCGCCACAGGAGCTGCCCTGTGAGGCGGTCGAGCGCCAGCACGGCCCCAGGGGAAGGGGCACCGACATGCAGCAAGACACGCGGACCATCAATCATAGGGGAGGCAGCAAATCCCCAGGTGGGCACCCTAGCACCGTAGGCGGCGACGGTATCGACCTGCCAAATGGGGCGTCCATTTTCCGCATCCAGGCACACTGCCATGCCCGTCGCGCCCAAGGCGTAAGCCCGCCCTTCATGCAGCGTCACTGAGGCGCGCGGGCCATTGGCGTAGTCCATCTGACCGTAATCCGCAGGCCAAGCGTGCGCCCAGAGCTGA
>JAIWOJ010000019.1 GCA_020216965.1 Prosthecobacter sp. | reverse complement strand
TCTTGGCCGTCAGAGACGCAGTGGTCTTCGACGAAGTCAAAGAGTTCACGCTCTTTGCAGCCGATGGCGGCAAGGTAGTCTTTGTCTTCGTCGGTGAACCAGGCGGTGTAGTCCTTGTTTCCGTCATCATATTCCTGCACGCAGGAGTCAAAGAGTTCGGCAAAGTAGGCGTCCCAGATGTAGTGCTTGTTCATGGCGGGCTTGCCATAAAGCGGCCAAGCTGCGCTGGCAACCGGTGACATCAACGTCTTCCGCCGCGCTCGTTGAAGCGGGCCACGATGCGCTGGGCTTCGCGTTTGGCTTCTTTTTCCTTCATGGCCTCGCGTTGGTCGCCTTTATCGCGCCCTCTGCCGAGGCCGAGCTCGATTTTGACCCGAGCGTTTTTCCAGTAGGCGCGTAGGACGGGTAGGGCGAGGCCCTTTTGCTGGGTTTCCCCGGTGAGCTTGAGGATCTCACGTTTATTGAGCAGGAGGCGGCGGGTGCGGCGGGGCTCGTGCTGGGTAAAGCCATTGGCGCGATCGTAGGGCTGGATGTCGAGGTTGTACATCCAGGCCTGGCCGCGCTCGATGCGGGCAAAGGCATCGGTGATATTGAGGCGGCCTTCGCGTATGGATTTGACCTCGGTGCCTCGGAGTTCCACCCCGGCTTCGTAGCGTTCGAGGATTTGATAATCCCGTAACGCTTTGCGGTTGGTGGCGATGTCTTGGATGTTGCTACTGCTCATAAGGCGGCGGTGGGGCGGCCGCCCGGTGCTGCTTAGTCTTCCTGCACGTCCTCTATCTTGATCTTGCCCTGAATGATCTCCAGGAGGGCGAGGTCAGCATCACGCAGGCCGGGGCGGCGTTCCACGAGGGGGGAGCGACCGCTATTGAGCTGCTTCACGCGCTTGGAGACCATGTTGATCAGAATGGGCGGATCTTTGACGATCTGGGCGGCTTGTTCGACGAGTTCAGCTTTCATCGGCGGTTTTTGGAGCGGGCTGCACCGGGTGGACCGGGGCTGGGGAGGGCGAGGAGGTGACCTGCGAATGGTGGCTTGGGACGGAATCGAACCGCCGACACGGGGATTTTCAATCCCCTGCTCTACCGACTGAGCTACCAAGCCTTGCCATGTCGAAGGGGCGGCGATATTGGCAGGGCTTCAGAGATGCGCAAAAGGTTTTTTCTATCTTTGCAAACTTCCCTTTTCAGATGGCGGCTCGGCAGCCATGCCTTGGCTGGATTTTGAAAAACCTGTTTCCTCGTTCGCCGCACCGCGTTTATAACCAATCATGCACGACCCACGCATCGACCAACTCGCCCGCACGCTTGTCCGTTACTCCACCCAGGTGAAAAAGGGGGATTTTGTGTGGATCGACTGTTTTGATGTGCCCTCCTATGTGGCCCAGGCCATGATCCGGGCGGTGGTAGAGGCCAAAGCGCACCCCCTGGTGCATCTGCATGATACGGTGGTGACGCGGGAGATGATGATGCACGCCACAGAGGCGCAGTATGGCGTCATCGCTGAGCACTATCTGGAGCTAATGAAGAAGATGGACTGCTACATCGCCGTGCGTGGTAGCAATAACATCACGGAAAACAGCGATGTGCCTGCGGAGAAGATGAAGCTGGTGATGGGGAAGATGCGCCCCTTTATGAATGAGCGGGTGAATAACACGCGCTGGTGTGTGCTGCGCTGGCCCACCAGTGCGATGGCGCAGCAGGCAGGGATGAGCACGCAGGCGTTTGAGGACTTTTTCTTCAAGGTGTGCCTGCTCGACTATGCCGCCCTGACGCCCGCGATGAACCATCTGAAAAAGCTGATGGACCGCACGAAGGAGGTACATATCAAGGGGCCTGGGACAGACCTGCGCTTCAGCATGAAGGGGCTCAAGGCCATCGCCTGCGGCGGGCGGCACAATATCCCAGACGGAGAGGTCTTTAGCGCGCCAGTGAAGGATAGCGTGGAGGGGGTGATCAGCTACAATGCGCCGACGATTTACCAAGGCATCGCCTTTGACCAAGTGAGGCTGGAATTTGCCAAGGGCAAGATCGTGAAGGCCACGGCCAATAACACCCCAGCCATCAACAAGATCCTGGATAGCGATGAGGGGGCTCGCTACATCGGGGAATTTGCCATCGGCTTTAACCGTGAGATCCGCGAGCCCATGCGGGATATTCTTTTCGATGAAAAGATCGCTGGGAGTTTCCACTTCACGCCAGGTCAAGCGTATGAAGGCATCGCTGACAATGGCAACCGTAGCCAGGTGCACTGGGATCTGGTGAATATCCAACGCGCGGACTATGGGGGAGGGGAGATTTGGTTTGATGGCAAGCTCATCCGCAAGGATGGAAAATTCCTCCTACCGGAGCTCAAGCCGCTGAATTGAGCCTGCAAACGTTGCGTCCCAGAGGTCCATGAGCGCCCTGAAACTCCAGACCCCCATCCTGCTATGGCTGGCTTGCCTGCCCGCCCTTTCCGTCATGGCTGATAACCTCCGCATCGGCCTCGTGGGCCTAGATACCTCTCATAGTGAGCAGTTCACCCTGCGCCTCAATGACCCCGCCAATCCGAACCATGTGCCGGGTGCGCGGGTGGTGGCTGCCTTTCCCTGCGCCAGCCCGGATCTGCCAGAGAGTGCGTCGCGCATTGAGGGCTTTACCGCGACTTTGCGGGATAAATTTGGGGTGAAGATGCTGGGCAGCATCGCGGAAGTGTGTGCCGCCACGGATGCGGTGATGATCCTCAGTGTGGATGGTCGCCCGCACCTGGACCAAGCCAAAGAGGTCATCGCCGGTGGCAAGCCCTTCTTTCTGGATAAACCCGTGGCGGCCAGCCTGAAGGATGCGGTGGAGATTTATAAGCTCGCGGAAGCTGCCAAGGTGCCGCTGTTTAGTGCCTCCGCCACGCGCTGGTGGCCCGGCGTGGTGGAAGTGGCGAACTCTGAGAAGCTGCCTGCGCGGGCTGTGCTTTCCTATGGGCCGGCACCTTTGCTGCCGCATCATCCCGACCTGTTTTTCTATGGCATCCACAGTGCAGAGGCGCTTTTCACCGTGATGGGCGCGGGCTGTCTGAGCGTGGAGCGCACCTCCGCGCCTGACGTGTCCGTGGTCACTGGTCTGTGGGAGGGGGGGCGCTTGGGCACCCTATATGCCCTGCACACGCTGCCCATGGGGTCCACGGACTATAAGCTGATCCGCTTCGGTCAGGAAAAGATCACAGAGCAGGCTAGCCAGGGAGATTACACCCCGCTGCTGCGGGAGATCATCAAATTCTTTCAGACGCGCCAGCCGCCGGTGACGGCCAAGCAGACGCTGGAGATCTATGCCTTCATGGAGGCAGCCCAAGAGAGCAAGCGGCAACAAGGCCGCCCTGTTCTGCTGCGCGATGTACTGACCCGAGCGGGCGCACCCGAGGAGTGGCTGCCCCCCGATCCCCAGGCAAAATAGTGGCTGCCCGCCGGGCTGGTGTTTTTTTGACTTGTCCGCCGGGCTGGCATCTGAGAACTAGCGGCCCAGACGAACGCGCCCTCCACCGCCATGAAATCTTGCGTCCCCGCTCTGCTCATCACTGCCATGTCCACCCTTTCCAGCCACGCCACCGTCACCTCTGAGCCCTGGGGGAAAACACCCACCGGTGAGGAAGTGCAGGTGCACACGCTGCGCAATGCGCGCGGCATGGAGGTGAAGATCACCGACTGGGGCGGCATCATCGTCTCTCTCAAAGTGCCTGACCGAGAAGGGCGGCTGGCAGATGTCGTGCTGGGATTTGACACGCTGGAGCCCTATCTCGGGAAGCACCCCCACTTTGGCTGCATCACTGGGCGCTATGCGAACCGGATCGGCGGAGCCGCTTTCACGCTGGATGGCGTGGAATATCGAGTCACCGCAAACTCAGGGAAAAATCACATTCACGGCGGGGCGGTGGCTTTTGATCAAAAGGTATGGAAGCCGCGCGTGGATGCTGCGGCCAATGCACTAGAGCTCAGCTACACCAGCGCCGATGGGGAGGAAGGCTTCCCTGGAAAGCTGGACTGCACCGTCACCTACACCCTCACGGAAGACAATACCCTGCGCATCGACTACCGTGCGAAGACGGACAAGCCCACGGTGGTGAACCTGACCAATCATAGCTACTTCAACCTCGCAGGAGAGGGCAGTGGGGATATCCTGGGGCACGAGTTGATGATCCCGGCGGAGAACTTCACGGCGACGGATGATGCCCTCATCCCGACGGGTGAGCTGGAAAACCTCCTCGGCACCGCCCTGGATTTCACCCAGCCGCGCCGGATCGGGGAGCGCATTGATGCGGCCTTCAAACCGCTCCAGCAGGGGAAGGGTTACGATCATAATTACGTCCTCAAAGGCAGTGGCATGAAGCTCGCCGCGCGCGTGCGTGAGCCCAAAAGTGGCCGCATCCTGGAGGTTCACACCACAGACCCCGGCGTGCAGCTCTACACGGGCAATCATTTGAAAGGCACCCTCGGTAAAAACGGGCATGTCTATGAAAAGCGGCATGGCTTCTGCCTGGAGACCCAGAAATTCCCCGATAGCCCCAACAAGCCGCAGTTTCCCAGCGCAGCTCTGCGCCCCGGGGAAACCTACCTCCATACCACCCTTTTTCATTTTTCTGCCGAGTGACCGCGCGCTTTTCTCTCCCACCCATGCCTGATGCCGCCTTGACGGGCCCTCCTTTTGTGCAAGAGCAGGACTTTTCCGCCCGGCAATATCGGGGAAAGCGTGAAAATCAGGAGGATTATTATGCCTTTGCCGATGCCTCTGAGCCTGGGGAGCAGCAGCTCCAGCGACTGCTCCTGGTGGTCGGAGATGGCCTGGGGGCACACACGGGCGGTAGTGTGGCCAGCTACATCGCCGTGAATGCCTTTGTGCGCGCCTTTCATGAGCATCCCGGCAGTCAGAGCTTTCGCCTGCGCACGGCCCTAGACACGGCCAATGAGACCATCGGGCTCATCACGGCGCGGATGCCCAGCGTGGCCCCACCGATGGGCACCACCATGCTGTCCGTGCTCATCTCTCGCCAAGAAATGGAGTGGATCAGTGTGGGGGATTCCCCGCTTTTCCTGCATCGTGGCGGCAAGCTCATGCGCCTGAATGCAGACCACTCCTTGACTCCCGTCTTGGAGGAGCGCGTGCGCCAGGGGCTGATGACGGAGGAGGAAGCAGCTCGCCACCCTGAGCGCCACACGCTCCAGAGCGCGGTGCTCGGCTACCCATTGTCCCTAGTGGATCTGCCCCAGCAGCCCCTGCGGCTTCAGCCTGGAGACATCGTCATCGCTGCAAGCGATGGCATTTTTACCCTGGAGCACAGGGCGCTGGAGGAGTTGCTCAGCTTTGGCCGCCATACCACGGCAGATAAAATCGCCGATGCCATCCTCTTTGCCATCCGTCGCGTGAATCACGAGCGGCAGGACAACACGACGGTCGGTGTCGTCAAAATCGGCTGATCCCATCCGGCTATGTCACGCACAGCCATCCTGAACATCGTGGGCCTGACCCAGAGGCTCATCGGTGAGCACACACCCGCCATCCGGGCCTACTTCCAGCGTTACGGCGCAGCCGTGGTCGCGCCCGTCTTGCCTGCCGTGACGTGCACTGCCCAGGCCACCTACATCACAGGAAAAATGCCATCCACGCACGGCATCGTGGCCAATGGGTGGTATGACCGAGACTATGCCGAACATCGCTTCTGGAAGCAGCCAGAGCAGTTGGTCCAGTCGCCAAAACTCTGGGACGTGCTGCGTGCGGAAGATCCAGATTTTACCTGCGCCAAGGTTTTTTGGTGGTTCAACATGCACTCCACCGCCGATTTTGCGGTGACTCCCCGGCCCCTCTATCTGAGTGATGGGGCCAAAGTCTTTGACATTCACACCCAGCCCATGGGGATGAGAGAGCGTCTCAAGCGAGACCTAGGGGACTTCCCCTTCCAGCATTTCTGGGGCCCAGCCTCCGGTATCGAATCCTCCCGCTGGATCGCCGCCTGCGCCCGTTGGATTGAGGAAAAGCACTGGCCTTCCCTCAGCCTCGTCTATTTACCCCATCTCGATTACAACCTGCAGCGTGTTGGCACCCGCCTGGATCTCATCCAGGAAGATCTAAGGCAGATTGATACGGTGGTAGGGGACCTCATCCGGTTTTATCAAGGACGGGGGATCCAAGTCATCCTGCTTTCAGAATATGGCATCACCGAGGTGGACCATCCCGTGCATTTGAATCGAGTTTTCCGCCAGCAGGGCTGGCTTTCCATCAAGAACGAATTGGGCCGCGAGACCCTGGACCTCGGAGGCAGCCGTGCCTTTGCCATCGCTGACCATCAAGTCGCGCACATCTATCTGAACGATCCCTCTCTCACCGAGCCAGTGCGTGCGCTGCTGGAGCAGACGCCAGGTGTCCAGCAGGTGCTTGGCCGCGTGGAAAAGACCTACGCGCGGCTAGATCACCCCCGCAGCGGTGACCTGATCGCGATTGCTGATGCACGCAGTTGGTTCACTTATTATTATTGGGAGGATGATGCCCGCGCGCCGGACTTTGCCCGCTGTGTGGACATCCACCGCAAGTGCGGCTACGACCCCGCTGAACTCTTCCTGGACCCTGCCCTGAAATTTCCCAAACTGCGGCTGGGGTTGCGCTTGGCTCAGAAAAAGCTCGGTTTTCGCTACCTGATGGATGTCGTGCCGCTGGATGCCTCCCTTGTCCGGGGAAGCCACGGACGGGTGCCAGAAGATGCTCTGGACTGGCCCGTGCTATGTGGGCCTATCCCCGGCCTGAACGAAGGGGCGAAACTGCGTGCCGACGAGGTGTTCAGCCACCTACGGCACGCCTGCCGGGAGGCCAAGACGTGAGGCGGAGCCAGCGGATGATCACCCGCTCAGGCCTTCTGCAGGTAGGTAAAAACGACCACCCCGAGAAGAAGAAAAAAGACAGCAATCAGCATTCCTGTGAACATAGCGTTTGCAGTTAAATCCTGAGCATCGTTCGCGCTAGTGAAATTTTGCGTTGCAAAGATGCTCCTGGGCTGCACTTTAGCCGCCCTATTTATGGCAAAAACCTGCTGGCTCGAGCGCGAAAAGCGCAAACAAAAAACTGTGAACAAATACGCCAAGCTCCGTGCGGAGCTGAAGGCGAACAAAGACTACGTCGGACTGACCATGCTGCCGCGTGACGCTAGCCCTACCCGGCTGACCAATCGCTGCCGGGTCTCTGGCCGCCGTCGCGCCTTCATCCGTCGTTTCCAGATGTCTCGTATGACTTTCCGTGAGATGGCCTCCGCCGGGCTCATCCCAGGCGTGACCAAGTCTAGCTGGTAACCGCCTTCTGGGCCTTCCAGCTCCACAAGCCCAGGGTCAGCCCTGGGCTTGTTGTTTCCGGGGCGTGTAAGGAGCTCAGCCCCGGTGCTGTTACCTCTCAGCTTCCGTGCCCACTTACTCCTACATCGCTGAAAACCCTCAGGAAGGCTGCCTACGCTGCCGGAAGGGGTTTGATTTGCGCCGCCCCATCGACCGTGAGCCGCTCACGCACTGCCCTCTGTGCCGCCGTCCGGTGAGAAAGGTGCCCACAGGCTTCTCTGTCCCTCGCATTACCAGACCCGTTTCCGTCACGGATGCCAAAAAGGCAGGCTTTACCATCCTAGAAAAGCGCTGTGATGGCAGCTACGAAAAGCTGTGAGGACGGCCGTCATGACTCAGATGGAGATGGCTCCCATATCTTTCGGCAGCTTCACCGCCATGGCTGCCTCTCACTCTGCGGAGGCGATGACACCAGGTGGGCTGTTCTGGTCTTTCGCGGCGGTGATGTTTTTCGTGCTGCTAAATGCCTTCTTCGTGGCGGCAGAGTTTGCCATCGTCAAGGTGCGCAGCACGCAGTTGGATGAGCTGATCGCCGAGGGCAGCCGACCGGCTTTGCGCGCGCGCAAGGCTCTCAAAAATTTAGATGGCTACCTCTCTGCCACCCAGCTCGGCATTACCCTCGCCAGCATTGCCTTGGGCATGGTCGCAGAGCCTTTGGTCGCGCAGTTGGTGGATCCTGTCATGCGTAGCCTGGGGGTGCAGGATGAGGCGGTTTTGTCCTCTGTGTCCATTGGCTTGAGCTTCACGCTCGTCACTTTCCTGCATGTCGTCTTGGGGGAGTTGACGCCGAAATCCCTGGCCATCCGCAAATCCCTGAGCACGACGCTTTTTGTGAGCGGGCCGCTGCAGTTTTTCTACACCCTTTTTCGTCCCGCCATTTGGGTGCTCAATGGTACGGCCAACCGTTTGCTCAAGCTCATCTTCAAAATCGAGCCTGCCACGGAAAGCGAGATCGCACACAGTGAAGAAGAGCTGCGCCACATCGTGGCAGAGAGTCAGAAATCCAAGGAAGTCACAGAGACGGAGAAGGATATTTTGCTCAATGCCCTGGGCCTGAATGACCGCTGCGTGCGCGATGTGATGACTCCGCGCAATGCCGTCATCTCCCTGGATGTAGAAGACGATTTTTCAGTGAACCTCGCGCGTGCGGTCAAGCATCAGCATACCCGTTATCCCTTGGTGGATGGGCACCTGGATCAGAGTCTAGGGATGATCCACATCAAAGACCTGCTGCCTCTCGTCTCACAGCCGCAGGCTGACCTGAAAACCATTCGGCGTGATTTACCTATGGTGCCGGAAATGATGCCCATCGACAAGCTGCTGAGGTTCTTCCTCGACAACCATGCTCACATGGCGCTGGCTGTGGATGAATACGGCGGCGCGGTGGGCATCGTCACTCTAGACAATGTCGTGGAAGAGATTGTCGGTGACATTCAGGATGAATTTGACCAGGAGGTCAGTGAATTCCGCCGGATTGATGACAGAACTTTTGAAGTGGATGGCACGCTCAACCTTTATGAGTTGGCCGAACATGCTGGCATTGAGATTGAGAGTGAAGAGGTCAGCACCATTGGTGGCTACGTCACCCACCTGCTAGGGCACCTGCCCAAGCCAGGAGAGCGGGTCTCTCTAGCTGGCTATGATGTGGAGACCCGAAAGGCTGATGCGCGGCGGGTGCATTTGCTGCGCTTCACCCGCCAGGAGGCAGGCGACCAAAATGCTGCCGCTGATGATGTGGCTGAACGCCGAGCAGATGCACGCTAGACCCGGAGCGCGAAATTCAGGCAGACAAGAGAGTCATTCGCTGAGTGAACTAGGGCAGCTGGGCAAAAAAGCCCCCACCAGGAAAGGTGGGGGCTTTTGATAAAAGAGGGATTGGCTCAGCCTGGGGAGTCCCAAGTTCTGGCAGACGTGACTGGCTGCAGCACGAGGAAGCTTAAGCGCGCTGATAATACTGCTGATAGACGCTGTCGTTCAGTTTGAGCTTCGCGCGGGCGTTGTCCAGAGCGGCGCTATCGGCATTGAGGTGGTATTTGACGAAGTAACCGCTGGTGACATGGCGCGGGCTGTAGGGGAAGTCCCGTTTTCCCAGTTGGTCGATCTGCTCTAGCTTCACACCGGCCTTTTCAAATTCGCTGCCGATGTTGTTGACGAGGGTTTCTACGGTTTCTTCCCGACCTTTGAGGTCGAGAACGATGAGGGCTTCGTAATTGCGTTTCATGCTTTTTTGGTGGGCGTTGGTTGTTGTTTGGGTTGCTGGTTTGGTCAAACGGAAACTGGCCGGTTAAACCGGTTCATGGCAGCCTCAAAACCTGAGCTGAGGGCGACGGTGATGGCATCTGCGGCAGCTTGGATGATGAGGGCTAGGGTGGGCAGTTCCTGCTCTTGGAATTTCCCGAGCACATGGCTGACGAGCCGACGCCCGTCTGGCCTGCCACTCTCCCCGGCGATTCCCACCTTGAGGCGGGGAAAGGCGGTGGTGCCTAGGCTTTGAATGAGGGATTTGATGCCGTTGTGGCCGCCTGCGGAGCCGTCCAGCCGCAGGCGAAGGCGTCCGAGCGGGAGGTCCACGTCATCATAGACGGGCAGGATTTCGGCCGCTGGGATTTTGAAATATTCAGCCACAGAGCGGGCGCTGCGGCCTGAGTCATTCATGTAGGTCTGGGGCTTGAGCAGCCATCCGCCAGGAAATTTGGCGAGCAAACCGTGATGACGTTTTTCCTCCTGAAAGGGGGTGCCGTGTCTGCGGGCTAGTTCGTCAACGACCATGAATCCGATGTTGTGGCGGGTGTCGCGGTATTCTGCTCCGGGGTTGCCGAGTCCGATGACCAGCCTTGGGATCAGGCGGCCCGCTTCTGTTGGTGCTGGAACATCAGCGGGCACCTGGGGTGGGATTGAGCGTCTTGGCCGGGGGGATTACTTCTTCGCGGCTGGCTTGGCGGCAGCAGCCCCTTTGGCGGCTGGGGCTGCCGCAGGGGCGGCAGCAGCGGCTTCCGCCTCAGCATCCACTTTCGGCTCGACGCACATGAGGACGACGACATCTGCGGCCAGTCTGGGGCGAACGCCTTCGGGGTATTGAATGTCACCGACGTGGATGGCTTTACCGAGTTCAAGGCCGGAAACATCGACGGTGATGTGCTCTGGCAGGTCTTTAGGAAGGCAGCGCACTTCCAGGTTGTGGTGGATGGCCTCGACCAGTCCGCCAAACTTCACACCAGGGGATTCGCCAACGATTTCCACGGGCACTTCGGCGTGGATTTCTTCATCCATGGCGATGGCGTGGAAGTCCACATGGCTGATGCCGCCTTTGAGGTGGTCGTGCTGCACTTCCTGGACGAGGGCGAGCTGCTCTCCGCTCTCGAGCTTGAGGCTGACGAGGATGTTGTCAGAGGCGCTGCCTTGGAGGATCTTGGTGAAGGTCTTGGTGTCCACCTGGACGTTCACGGGGGCGACTTTGCGGCCATAGACGACGGCTGGAGTCACGCCAGACTTGCGCAGGCGATTGACGGCGCCGGTGCCGGCTGCGGTGCGGGGTTGGGCGACGAGGTCGAGGATCTTGGCCATGGTAGTATCGTTCTTGTGAACAGTTCGGGGGTGGGAAAAAGGGGCGCGAGACTACATGAAGCGCCTCAGATGTCAAAGAGAGAAGTGACGGACTCGTCGTTATGGATGCGCTGGATGGCCTGGGCGAGTAGGCCGGAGATGTCGAGGACGGTGACTTTTTCCCCGTAGGCCTGGGGCACGGAGTTGGTGGCAAAGAGCTGGATGATGGGGGATTTGGCGATGCGGCTGCGGCCTTTTTCACCGAGCACACCGTGGGAGACGCCAGCGTAGATATTTTTGGCTCCGTATTTCATCAGCAGGTCGGCAGCGGCGGTGAGGGTGCCTGCGGTTTCGGTGAGGTCATCGACGAGGAGGACATTTTTCCCGGCGACGTCGCCAATGACATTGAGGGCCTCGACTTCGTCGGCGCTGACGCGGTTTTTGGCGACGATGGCCATGGGGGCTTTGAGAGCCTTGGCATAGGCATGGGTCATCTTGATGCCGCCAACGTCTGGGGAGACGACGACGAGGTCTGGGATGTTGCGCTCTTTGATAGCTTTGATGAGCACGGGCCCGGCGTAAAGATGGTCCACCGGGATGTCAAAGAAGCCCTGGATCTGCCCGGCGTGAAGATCGACGGTAAGCACGCGGTTCACGCCGGAGGCGGCCAGCAGGTTTGCCACCAGCTTCGCGGTGATGGGCACGCGGGGGCGGTCTTTGCGGTCCTGCCGGGCATAGCCAAAAAAGGGCAGCACGGCGGTGATGCGGGCCGCACTCGCGCGGCGCACGGCGTCCACCATGATGAGCAGCTCCATGAGGGTCTGGTTGGTGGGCGGGCAGGTGGGCTGCACGATGAAAATGTCCCGCCCACGAATGTTTTCCTGGATTTGGACAAAGGTCTCTCCGTCTGGGAAGGTGGTCAGTTCTGCGGCGCAGAGGTTGATGCCGAGGTTTTGGCAAATGAGCTTGGCCAGGGCGGGGTGCGCGCTGCCGCTGAGTACCTTGAAGGAGTCAATCATGGGGGTGATACCGGGA
>JAIWOJ010000018.1 GCA_020216965.1 Prosthecobacter sp. | reverse complement strand
TCCTCCAAGATAGCCCTACATGACGCAACCCATGTCCCAGCCGCCAGGACAAAAACTGAAAGCCGCCCGCGAGGAACGCGGCTTGACGCTGGCAGATGTCTCCCACGCCACGCGCATCCCAGTGCAGCGGCTACAGATGCTAGAGCAGGACAATTACGCAGGCTTTGGAGGCATGGCTTATGCACGTCTGTTTTTGCGCGCCTACTGCACTTACCTCGGCATGAACGCGGCAGAGGCCCTGGAACACCTTCCCAAGCCACGCCCCTCCCGCATTGGTAGATGCTGGAAGAGCCGCTGTTTCCCCGGCCACTATCCAGAGAAAGAGCGCCCAACGAACCCAAGGAAGCTGGCGACTCAAGAAACCTGGTACCTACTTCGTGCCGCTTTCCTGATGAGCCTATTTCTCATCGGTCTGACAGGTCTTTGGACTTGGCATCTACTCAGAGAATCCCTGCCAGCGGCGGCGGTCTCGGCCAAGCCAAGCCTGATAGCACCATCTCCCCGAAATGCGGCGCTCTCGACGGCCCTTCCCACTCAAGCAGCCAACAACCTAGTTTCCAGTGCCCAACTCGGTCCCGTTCCCATCCGCGGCAAAATCCATCTTGGGAATGAACCCACTCGGCTTGGAGAAAAGCTGCCGGAGTAGTCTCCCCCATGAAAGGCCCATCCCCCAATCCGCCCATCAACTCATCTCCCCCTCGTTTCCCATGGGCAGGGCTGGCGGCACTCTGCTTGGGCGTACCTGTACTCCTTTTCCTGGCCTGGCACAGCCATGAGACCGCGCGGGAACTGATCGCCAAATCGATCATGACCTTGGCCGGCTGGCTCGCTACCCCCTTCGTTCTAGAGTCTTCCACCGCCATCCTCGGCCTCGTCATCGTCCTCACCTACAATGAATGGCGTAGGCGACAGGATGGGCCTGAGTGGGTGGAAATGGAAGTCAAGGAAACCGCTGCCCTGGCCTTGACCGACGGCGACAAGGCCATGGGGCAGCAAGAACCGCAAGAATCTGGGGAAAGGCCAAGAAACTAGCTGCGCTGACGAAACCTCTGGCTTTCTTTGGCGTTCTAGTCCCCCCATCCCCCCATCCCCCCATCCCCCCACCATGCCATCCTCAGATTTCCAGGCGGAAACCTACCTACCGCCCGGCAAAGCTAGCTTAGCAGCGGCAATCATCGCCATGCTGTCTGGCTTGTTCCCCTGCCAAGCACAGATTTCCAGCATTGAGAATCTCAACCTCCTCCTATCACAGAGCACCAGCCAAAAACAGGCTGTGCCACCTACGTCGAGCTTAACTGATAAAGTAGCTGCGAACCCGAACACCTTCTATGCCAAGCCTGGACCCTGGGGCATTCTTCGCTGTGCTTACATCTATCTGGAGGCACCCAAATCTCTCGTAGATAGCTTCCCGCTTCCAAATACCCAACCACGCTGGGCCTTCCCGGAGACGTCACTGCCTAAACTTCCTGAGTATTTTGCAGCGATCGGCCTTTCCAAGGCGATGATCGAATCCCTGCTCGACCCCAAAACCGTCGTTAAATCCAACGGCATGGTCTATCTGTTTCCCCGACCAGCTGACATTGAAGGGCTAGAGACGGGAGTGCGCGCCACTCTATACACAGAGTTGGCCTCAAACCCTGAAAATGAATTTCATGCGGATCCAGTTTTAATTCTAAGTGATAATGTGCGCGATTGGTATCGCACTAGCAAACTACGCCCAGATTTAGTTGAAAAAATCGAGAAACTTTCTTACAAGCGCGGCCAAACCTGGGCCTTTAGTGACGTTCAATTGCTTTTAGGGGAAGCTCAAGGGGATCAAGATGCTCGGAATATTTTTAAGTCGATGACTCGAACCCGTGGAAACAAGGAAAAAATCGAAGCGGATCATAACTCAAACATTGAGGAAATTGTGGGTTATTGGACTTTAGGAATTGGACTTAGAAGAAAAGACGTGGAGCCTCTCTTGCAATCCATCGTGGATACCGATGGCATTGAGGCGATGCCGCTCTCTCACATGCTACCTCCGCTTGTCCGCAAACTTCTTTATACCTATCCCAGCTTTGACATGGCCCGGGAAGGACTGCTGCCAGACTGCCACTGGACCTGCCTCAACTTCTTTAACTACGATCCCCATGAATACCTCCTGGACTCACGTCTGGCCACCAGTTCGGTCCTGGAAAGGTTTGAGCCCGTCGAGCCGCCTTACAAATATGGAGACATTCTTTTCTTCCTGAACAAAGCCACCGGGGATGCTTACCACTCTTGTGTGCATTTGGCGGACGACTTGGTCTATACGAAAAACGGACGCAACCTCCTCTCTCCCTGGCTCATCATGAGGAGGCAGGATGTCGAAAAAATCTACCTCTATCGCGGCGATGGTCGTGTGCAGGGTTTTCGCCTGAAAAAAGCTCCCCAAGGCTGATGGCCAGCACCGCGCGTGCACAGAGCTTGCATCATCCCTCAGGCGCGGCACTCTGCCAGCCCCCTCCCACGGGTTCCGCATCCTCCATGTCCAAACACACCTACAAGCAAGCCGGCGTCGATATCCATGAAGCAGCCTCCTTTGTCGATGACATCGGCGCGCTGGTCAAAGCTACCCAGAAAAAGCGCAAGCTCGCCAACGCCTTCGGCCTCTTCGCCGCTGGCTACGACCTCAGCAAATACAAGCAGCCCGTGATCTTTACCGGCTGTGACGGCGTGGGCACCAAGCTAGAGCTACTTATCAAGTACGATCTCTTGGAAAACGCTGGAAAGGACTTGGTCGCGATGAATGTGAACGACGTCCTTACCTGTGGTGCCGACCCCATTCTTTTCCTCGACTACATCGGGGTGAACAAGATTCAGAAACGCCAACTGACCCGCCTCATCGCAGGCATGTCTGAGTACCTACAGGCATGCAACTGCATCCTAGCTGGCGGAGAGACGGCAGAGATGCCAGGAGCTGTGCCCCTCGGCATGGTGGAGCTCTCCGGCTTTGCCATCGGAGCTGCGGAAAAGGCAGACGTGCTCAACCCTGCTGAGATCAAACGCGGAGACGTGCTCATCGGCTGGCCCAGCGCCGGCTTCCACGCCAATGGCTTCAGCCTCGTCCGTCGCATCCTTGCCAGGGAAAATATCAAACTTAGCAAGAAAGACGCTGCCCAGCTCCTGACCCCAACCCTCCTCTACCACGAAGTCTGCTGGTCACTGCGCAAGGCAAAAATCAAGCCTGCTGCCATGGCCCACATCACAGGTGGGGGGCTCGTGGAGAATCTGGGGCGTATCTTCACCAAGCGCGGGCTGGGCTGTCACTTGAAGGTTCCTTATTGGAAAAACGATGTGGTGCAGAAAGTCCTCCGCCATGCCGATCCTGCTGACGCTTGGGACACCTTTAACATGGGTATCGGCTGGGTGGCCATCGTGGCTGCTGACCATGTCCGTAAGGCTCTAAAAGCCGGGACCGGTGCTGTTATCCTAGGAGAAATGGATCAAAGTGGGCGCGTCACCTGTGAGGTCACAGGTGAATCCTGACCTGAACTGGCGCGGCAAAGAACACCATCTTGGTAAAACTGGCTCGACACCTTCAGCGGTTGCGCTTTGATCGCGGCCGCCATGCCACTTTCCCTAGATGACATCCTGAACGCTGCGGATGAACACAAAGCCAGCGACGTCTTCCTGATGGAGGGTGAGGTGCCGCGCATGAAAATCAGCGGGCAGCTCATGCTTTTCGGGGATGAGCCCATGCAACTGAGCCAGATGGCCGGCCTCTGGCAGGCCTGCGGAGCTCACCCAGAGTCTGACAATGACAAGGACTCCGGCCTCGTCTCCGCAAGCCATACCCGCTACCGAGTCAATCTTTACAAGGCTATCGGCCGCCTCGGCGTCGTCATGCGCCGCATCCGCACGGATCTTCCCGTGCTCAGCACCCTGGGTGTGCCAGATTGGCTACTCACCAAGTGGGCACTGAAAACCCGTGGCTTGATCCTCATCACCGGCCCCACAGGCATGGGCAAAAGCACGACCATGGCAGGGCTGCTCCAGTGGATGAATGAAAACCTAGCCCGTCACATCGTCACCATTGAGGATCCCATTGAGTTCATGTATCCGAACAAATCCAGCATGTTCACCCAGCGTGAGGTGGGGCGGGACACCTCTACCTACGCGCGTGGCGTGCGCGCTGCGATGCGCCAAGCACCTGATGTCATCATGGTAGGTGAGATCCGCGACCTCGAGACCGCTCTCACCACCCTTCAGGCCAGCGAGACCGGTCACCTTGTCTTGGCCTCCATCCACAGCGATAGCGCCGTGGATGCGGTGGACCGCCTGGCGCATCTGTTTCCCCCAGATCAGTCCACCCTCGGCCTGCACCTGCTGTCCCAGCAGCTCGTAGGCGCTTTATGCCAAAAACTACTCCCTCGCACTGATGGGGGAATGCATTTGCTGGTTGAATATCTGGAGAATGGCGGAGCCGTGAAACAGTGGATCGCCAAACAAGACATCGAAAACATCCGCAACTACATGCAGCGCGGCAATGACCCCAACTGCTGCACTTTCCTCACCAACATCGTGCGCGCCTACGAAGCCGGCTACATCACCGAAGCCGAGGCGATTGGTGCCTGCGGAAACGAAGTCGAGTTCAAAAGAGCAGCGCGCGGAATCTCCTGACAATGTGATTCGCCAAGAATTTCGGCAAAACGAAAGCGCGGCGGGAATGACCCCGTCGCGCTAAATGTTTTTTGAATTTGAAGCTGCGAAGCTCCGTGACGGTTATTCCTCAACCGTTACAGTCAGGACCTGACGCCCCTTGTAGTAACCACAAGAAGGGCAAGCCACATGCCCAGGAATGGAAGTGCCGCACTCAGGGCAGGTTTTCAAGACAGGGGCACGCCAGCGGTTGGCTCCCTGGCGGAGACGTTGGCGGGCTTTGGACTGGCGGCGTTTGGGATTGGCCATGGTAAGGAGGGGCGCTAGTTTTTCTGAATCTGATCAAGAGCATCCCAAACTCCACCGCCATTGCCAGGGGTTTCAGACGGAACCGCAGAATCATCGACGGTGTCGAAACGTCCCTTGGCAGGACACTCGCGCGGCTTGACGTTGCCGTCTTCACAGCGCGGGAAGTTCGGAAGGGTCAACAAGATGTCTTCCCTGACGAGGTCTGTCAAGTCCGTGATGCCATCCTTTTCCAGCGGGACTTCAGCTTGGTAAGTTGGCAACTCCACCCGGTGTTGGAAGGTTTCCAGGCAACGCCCACACTCGAGGGTGAATCCAGCTTCCAGTCTGCCAGAGACCACCAGTTCGTCACCATCGCGCATCACATGCAGGGCATAGTGTGGCTCGGTATCTACTTTCACGGGGTCGGTCTCCGGCAAGGCGAAAAAGTCCTTGGGAAGATTTCCGCGAATCTGCACGCCATCCGCCGGTAGGTGGCGCGCGTCGATGAGGAGAGGATTCATAGTTTTTAGAAAGGCTCCATCTGAAAACGAGTGGAGGCACCTCATCCATCCCACCACCCTGCCCAGCCGTCCAGTTGCGGCAGCATTGCAAGCTGCATTTTTTCCCGACGGAGGGTTTCTGTGGTGTCTTCAAAGGGCTGCACAAGCGTGCTTGCAGAGCGCCTCTTTCCGCATTAAACGCGCCTCATCAACATCATGAGCGCCCCCGAATCCAACGGCGACCAACGTCTGAAGCAGGCTGAGAAGATCACCAGCCACCCGGAACAGTACAAGGTCTGTGAAGGCTGTGGGTCGATCGTCGTCGCGCGTGCTGTGACCTGCCCTAGCTGCCACGGTTATCTTTTTGACAGTACGGCACCTCGTGTCGTGGCCCAGGCTAGGGATCTGGCGATGCGCGCGGCCCATTCTGTCCTGGCCTCTGACCTGCTTTGAAGCTCAGGCAGCCCCGCATGGCCTCCTGCACCCCATCCTCAGACAGTCGCTCTCCAGGAGAGCCTGCTGACGTGGCTTGTCTCGGCCCAGAGGGTAGCTTTTCTCACCTGCTCGCCACCCGGCGCTTTCCAGGTGCCAAGATTCATCTCCTGCCGTCGATCCATGAGGTCTTTGATCACCTCGCTTCCCACCCGGGCCTGCTCGGCTTAGTGCCGATTGAAAATTCGTCCGGTGGATTCATCATCGATACCGTGGATCGGCTCATGGATGGGCGGTGTGCCCTGCACATCATCGAAGAATTGACCTTAGACGTGAAGTTGGCGCTGCTTGGGCACCAGGGTTGCCCTATTCAGTCCATCCACTCCCATGCGATGCCCTTTTATCACGCGGATGAGTGGCTAAAGGCTACCCACCCCAATGCACGGCGCGTTGTGGAAAGTAGCACCGCCAAGGCGGCGGAAAAGGCCGCCCAAGTGCCTGGGGCTGCGGCCATCGGCCCAAAACAAAACGCTGCGGCTTACGGGCTGGAAGTCTTGCACTACCCCATCGCCCCAGAGTTGCCCAACATCACCCAGTTCTATGTCCTGTCTGATCGCCCAGTCGCGCCTGGGGAAGGCTGCCAGCGCACAGCGCTGATTGTCGAGCTACCAGACCGCCCTGGCAGTTTGTGTCGATTCCTCACCCCCCTCAGTGCTGCAGGCATCAACCTGAAACGATTGGAATCCAGGCCCGTGCGCGGTCATCCCAACACCTATCGGTTTTTCGTTGAGGTTGAGGGGGTGCCAGACAGCCCCGAAATGGCAGCAGCGCTCACCACCGTCCGTCAGGATGGGGCGGGCGTGCGTATTGCCGGCATCTATCCAGCAGGAAGGCGTTTTGAAACCTGACAAACGTCTTACAACCTGCTCACGCGAAGCTGACGCCATTTTCATGAGATCTGCCAAAATAACCACAGATAGACGCTGCGTTCGCAGTCAGTCATCGCACTTTTCTCGTTGGTATCCTACGTGGCTGTTGGAATTCACCGAAAGATCAGGGGCGGGTCGCAAGACCCGCCTCTTCCTTTTGGCCAGGTTGAGCTTTTCCAGAGAATCGGGGCATTCCTGAGCCTGGGAAAGCAGGAGCTAGGCTTCACTCAAGCGCCTAGGCATTCCATCAGAAGCCTCAATTTCGAGAAACTTACCGCATCTAATCTGAAAATATTCGCAAAGTGACGAAAGGAAGGCTTTGATTTTTGGAGCAATGGAATAATTTCAATAGTTAATCCTTAATGACAGAAATCTTCGAATCGCTGTGGCTAGCGCTGACTCTCTTTCTCCCACCCCATCCCATATTCTCAGGGATGCGGAAGCCGTGCCACCAAATCCTTTCGCCCATGATGTGTGCCGCTCCCCCTGGGAGGCGGGCCATTCGGTAGATTCTTTCCAAGCCGAAGTTCTGGACCAAGTCCTAGACGCCCTAGAGGGGCAGCGCGGAGGGCCGCTCATGCTCCTGACAGCCCCCCGGGCCGGTTACGGTAAAACCCACCTGCTCGGCCGTATCGCTCAGGAGGTAGAAGAACAGGCCGTGATTGTCCCGATCACCTTCCGTGCTGGGGATGCACTGAGCCTACCTAGCCTCTCCCGCCGTGGGCTGGATGCACTGCTTGAGGCCGCCCCAGGGGATAGCCCAGGCTGGTCTAGGCTGCGCCATCACTGTGCCCAGGTTGTCACCAAGCTGGTCCGAAAGCTTGTGGCAGAGGGACGGTTGACCTGTGCCAATCCCCAGCAGGCGCTGGAAGTGTTAAGCGGGCCTCAAAGGGATATTTTTGACCCTGACGGAAAAGCAAGACGGGTAGGTGACTGGCTGGCTGAACACCAGGAAGGCCTCTGTGCCTCCTTAGCAGCCCTCGCCGCACGCCAGTTGCCCCTGCGGGCTGAGCTCTTGCACGGGTGGATGTGCGCCATGATGTCACAATGCCAGGAGGGTGGGCTGGCTGGTGTTGCTGAAATGCGGGAGCTATGCACGGCCGACCAAGACCATGGCGTGCCAGCCTTTCTGGCTTTGCTGGATCTCTGGCGGCCTGTGGTCGTGCTCGTGGACCACCTGGACGGCCTCTACAGAAACCCGGAAGCTGGAGTCAAAATCGCTTCCATGATGCTCGACCTGGTGGAGAACCAGAAGATGCATGTGGTTCTGAGCCTAAATCAGGATGTGTGGCAGGCCACCTTCGGCCACCATCTACCCGGAGCCTTGGAGGACCGCCTCACCGCCAGCCAAGTGCTTCTACGTGGCCTCAACGAGGCTGATGCAACCTCCCTCTTGCGACTGCGCCTTGATCAGGCCGGGGTGGCTGCTGATCTGAAGGCAGATTTTGAAAAATTCCTCAACCTACGTCAGCACTTTCTCGGCAGACCCGTAGGCAGTGTCTCCGCACGCGCCTTTCTGCGCCACTGCGCACGTCAGTGGGAAATTTACCATCACATACCGGCTTCAGAAGTTCATGAACCCACCGGGGAACACAGCGCGGGCTTGGAAAATGAAGTGCCTCTTCTGACGGAGACGGTGGCTGATGAGTCCCTCACCCATCTACCGCCCCTCTTTGATCAAGATACAGCAAATGTGGTGCAGCGCATGGCGGATAGCCTTGCAGAGCCAGAGGCAGCCCTTCCTCAGGACGATGTGCGCGAAAATCTGCCCACCGTGGACCCAGCGCCCCAGGAGTCCGCAGAAGAGACTCTGCCCCCTCCAGCCCTGCCTACAGCAGCACCGCCAGACGCACAGGAGGCGGCAGCCACGGATTGGAAGACTGTCCCAGGCACAGCACCAGCAAATAGCTCCGCAGAGGCCACCCCGACCGCAGACGCCTTTGTAAAGCTGCGGGACATGCTCTCCCGCCTACGCCAGCCGAGCGGCATGGCTGCAGCGGCAGCCATCGCTGCTAGCCCTGCGCCCTCTGCGCAGCCGCTGCCTACCTCGACCGCACCGCCCCTAGCCAAGCCCACCACACCCGTCGTGGATGAGCTCAACGGGCGTTTTCACGCCCTACGTTTACAGCACCAGGCTGAGGCGGTCGCACAGCCCTTGGACCATGCTCGCCTTGCAGAAGTCATCCGCCTCGCAGGCAGGCGCTTCCCCCTCGTCCGATTCAGCGAACACGAGCTGCCCGGACTACCCGGCCGGCAGGCGCTTTACTGGACCATGCAGGGCGTGGAGGTGCTCTTTGGCACAGCGCCGCCCTCAGACACTGCCTACTGGCAGACCATGAGTGCCTTTGCCGCAGGTCGCTTAGCAGAATTAACGGCCCAGGCAGAGCGTGAAAAGCGGCCCCCCGCCAAGCTCAAGATGGTAGGCTTCAAGACAGAGCGTGACCAACTCACCTGGCAGGGCATCCTCCAAAGCCAATTTTTCCCCCCAGCGGTCAGAGAGGTCGCTGACATCATTCATTTGGATGTCGAGTCCGCCGCCGCCCTCTACGCCATGCAACGCTTGATCAAGGAATCTGAATCTGGCGTGCTCAAAGCAGAGCCTTCCCAGATCATCAGCACCTTGGCCCGTGAACTAGACTTTTTCTGGAAACGTGTCACCCGCCTCGACCGGTTTTCGACATAAAGCCAAAAAACAGGTGCGTGCAGCGGTCTCATCCGCATCTGCAAGACCTGGAGGCAGTATCGCGGAGGCAGCAGACAAAAGCTCCTGCAAAGGGAAAGATGACAAAGATCAGGAGAATCGATCCTGGATCAATCCGAATGCTGCGTTTCAAGGCAACAGGGGCAGACCAGCCGAAAAAACGAGCGTCGGCTTAGGCCGACGCTCAACTCCGGGGATCGCACCCGAACACGGAATGTAGGAACCTTCTACTCAGTCTGGCTTGTGAACGCTATGGCAAGCCTTGCAGTTCACGGCCTTCTTGTAGTCACTCACCCCACTGGCATCTCCACCTTGGATCTTTTTCACCGCTGAGATGAGAGCTTGGTTTTTCTCATCCCAACTTGCCTGGTTGCCTTTCGGAGGCTTCGCAGCGGCCATCGCCTCATAAGCCTTCAAAAGCTCAGAAAGCTGATCAGCCGTGGCCTCGCCATTGGAAACCTTCTTGCACACCGGGTCAGTGCCTTGAGGAGCTTTGTGGTATTTTTTCATCGCCTGCTCAATCGCGTCATCCGCGAAAAGAGGGCTGCCAGACAGACAGATGAGGACGAGTAGTCGGAAGTAGGAGCGTTTCATGATTTTGGGGAGGGTATGAGTCCAGGAAAAAACCGTGACTCGACTCATCCTTTGTCAAAATCTCGGATTGCTGTCACGCCAAAAACACTCTGGCAGTGTTTCTACCGCCGTGCCTGATAAAAATGGACTGCTTGGCACATGAAACCGCCCCTGTGCGGAAAACAGCGGCCAAGAAGTGTCGCAGTCCGGTTGGAGCACTAAGCGCCATGACATCGCCCTTGAGCCGCGAGGCTGAGCCGATTTCAGTGTGCTGCACCGCAGATGCTCAGGGCAAACGCACCGGTGTTGTAGCGACATCGAGCGCTGTCACCGTCAGCCACAGGGCACCGCAGTTGTTGCTGTAGGGCGTACCCTCGCCCAGGGGCACTTGGCTTGTATTCGGCCAGTCGTTGACAAAAACATGCAATCTCCCCGATTTTGGAGCCTTCCATACCCGGCAAGAACCGATGATGAAGGCTTCATTTTCTAAATTTGGCACCTTTCGGCTGTCGCCAATACAGCCAAAGAGCTGCATGAAGGTGGCGGGCGTGCCATTTTCTACCCGGCGCACCCGAAGCCGATTGTGGGGCTGGCGCGCAGAGGCTAGGCGCTCGGCAGCGATGAAATGAAAGACTCGACTCACGAGCCCATAACTGCCATCCGCCGTTGCGGGGAGCAGCGCTGGCTCCTTGTCGGCGTAGGGGCGGCCTGCATCATCAAGCAGCGGCTGGCAGGTGAAAAGATACCAACAACCAGCTTTGATCTGGATGCCGGTAGCAATGTCCTCGCGCTTTGGGTCGATACAGACAGCGGTAGCCAAGCTGCGTGTGGGCGCGGGATTGGCTACGCTTAGCTGCGGTGGCTGCTGCTTCCGAGGGCAACCGCAGGCAGCGAGTAGGGTGGCAAGCAAGAGCAGGAGGGACTTCATGGCAGCTTTTTGGCTCGGCGGAGTGCACGTTGGGCATCGCTTTTGGCTTGCGCGCGCAGGCCGGGCTCATCCCCGAAATACATGACCCTGCGCACCGCAGTCACCGGGTGGAGCACCCAGTTCAAAGGATTGAACCAGACACTACGCGATTTGCCATTCAATGGCATGGCACCTTTGCGCCATCGATAGAGCAGGGCGTCATTATAATACAAGGTCTCCAAAGCTTGGGCGAGTTGATCCGGGCGGTTGTAGCGCAGGTGAAGATCAAGCAAAGCGTGTTCACCATGGGCCGAAAAGCGCTCCGAAGGGATGAGCATGTTCCTCACACTCAGGCTGCCGTCGTAACTATCGGGCGGCGCGCCGCAAGCGGCCGTTGGGAAGCGGAGGCTCAGCTCGGGGGAGGTACGCCGGCAAATGCTGGCAAAGTCATGTCTCAGGGCGGCACGCGCATCCAGCACACCGGCACCCAGATCAGTGCGCTCATCTTGCTCCGCCTTGGCGGGGTCGCCTGAGCTTTGCCGCTGCGCGGAAAGGAGCAGCGCATGAATGGTCGCCTCCGCCTTCTGCCAGGAGCGCCATTGGCCCGCCGCGCGGATTTGGCGCTCGTTGCTTGCCAGCCAAAGGGCAGCAGCGCCAGCCACCTGCGGCGTGGCAGAAGATGTGCCACCCCCTGCGGCACTGACGCCACTGCGCCTACCCTGCCCGACAGGAGCCACCTTTTCTTTACCAGAAGCGACGAGCCAGGGCACATTCGGGGTCGGAGCACTGATTTGTTGGGCTCTTAGTTTGCCCAAAGCCTCGACTTGCACGCTGTCGATACTACTGCGGGATTGATCGAAAGGATTCAGGCTGCGGTACCTGCCGTCTGGCCCAGCACAGCCGCGCATCAAGAACCAGGAGCGCGGATTGAAGAGATGGATCGCTAGGCGCGCGTAGTCTGTCTTGCTGTAGGGTTTGTTGTCGGCAGTGACACCGCTGACCCCAAGAACCCGGCGGCAGGCGGCAGGATAAACCGTCGTTGAGGGCGACGGGAAACCGCGGTTGATGAAGGGTA
>JAIWOJ010000017.1 GCA_020216965.1 Prosthecobacter sp. | reverse complement strand
AGCCTCTCCCGTCTCTACGCTCAGTGATCGGGGGTTTGAAGTCTATCGTCTGCTCGGCCAGGGCCGTGAGCCGCACGAGATCTCCCAGATCCTGCACATCAGCATCAAAACGGTGGACACCCACCGCATGCACATCCGCCAAAAGCTGGGCCTGCGCAATGCCACGGAGCTGATCCACCACGCCACGCGCTGGACGGCAGAGCAGGGCTGAGCCGGGGTCAGCCGTTTGCTGAGCGACAGAGGGCGGCTCTGCGCATGGTCGGCATCCACAGGCTTGCGTATCCTATCATTATGAAGGAGCCCGCCACCCCGACCGCACTGCCCGCATCACAGCACGCTGAGGTTAGCATGATCATCCTGCACGATGGGGATGCGACGGAGGCACGCGAGAAACTGAGCGGGCGCTTGGCAGCGATGTTTCACATCCACGCCAACACACGCATCCGCGTCTGGAGCTTTCACCAACTGGAGCGGTTGGACTTTCGTGCCATGGCCAGTCGGCTCGCGAAAAAGGCATCGGTGCTCGCTGTGGCGGCCACCTGGCACGATGCGCCGCCCCATCACGTCCGCCGTTGGATTGAGCACGCCTGCCGCAGTGTGGAGCACGCGAAACCCGTGCTCATCAGCCTAGAGCCAGGGGCCTTTGGCTGTGCAGCCTATCTCCACGCCCTCTCTAGCCGTTGGGGCACCCCTTGCCTCTGCGCCCCAGCCTGGCCGCGTGCCCATCGTGTCAAAACCGAGCCATTTTCACCCCCAGAACCACCCCATGAAACCCATACGCCTCCTGCTGGCCGTGATGGTCGGCTTTCTCCTGAACTCATGCACCGATTACCAGGTCATCTCCCATCAGGGCAGGGACATGCCCTGCTACAGCACCTGGCACAGCTACCCGAAAAACGGCTGAACCGCGCCCAGACCCATCTGCAACATTAACTTTCCATCTCCCTGCTCATGAACGTCCATCTCGATTGGTTCGGCTGTGAACCCCACCCTGCACGCGAGCACAAAATCCATCAGATGCTCGAAAACCTCCGTCACTACAAACATCTCACCCGCGCCAGCCTAAGGATTGAGGAAACCAAAAATAGCGGCACGCCCTTCCACCTCACCCTCATGCTTTCCATGGCTGGACCCGATATTCTGGTGCATGGCCGTGGGCAGACCTTTGATGAGGCACTGATGAAAACAGCGAATGCCGCCACCAAGGTCTTTGAAACCCGTGCCCAGAAGCAAAAACAGGTCAATGGAGCCGCCACGGGCGTAAAAGCTATCCACCGAGGTTAGAGCGGCGTCACCAACCCTCTGCCCTCCAGCCCCCCAACCAACCATGAAAACCAGCCTCTTCATCCCCTTGGCGCTAGTTTTGACCGCATGGGTTGACGGCCACGCCAATCAGCCGAAACAGACGGCGCTCATCCATGCGGAGCCCTCCCACCCCAGCTTTCTGCCCAGGTATGAGCTGCAGGCCCTCATGGAGGCAGCGCGTGGGGTAGAGGCCTTTATCCGCCGCACGCCCCATGCCGGGGCGCGCGTCTGGCCCCATGCCGTGCGTGATGGCAAGGGCCGCGCCGGCCTCATCATCCAGGCGCACCGCCCTCTGCTCATGACGGTGAGTCTGGAGGACATCGACCGCCGCAAAAGCTGGGTGCTCTCTGCCATCATCGCCGCCGCGCGCCAGGTGGAGCTTACCGAGGCACCTGTGGACCACCTAGCCCTCACGGATACGGAAGGCGTCACCGGCCAAAAGTGGTATTATGACGTGGACATCGCCCTCGCGCGCCGGGTTTTCTCGGGCTTGCTGAGCGGCACGCTGTCTCCAGATGATGCCTACGCCACCGTCATTCGCTCATGGAAACTCGTGACCGCAGATAGCCAGCTTGCTGCCCGCTGATCTTCTATGCGCTTGTTTTACCTGCCTACCGCCGCCCTGCTCATTTGTCATCTCCAAGCCGCTGTCGGAGATCCCCAGCTCGCCACCGACCATCCCTGGTATCCGGGTGAGCTTGCCATGTCCACCTTTGACCGGCTGGCTGCCACCGCAGCGGCTCAGTATGAGCGCACCACCGGGCACAAGGCGGACAGCGATCACCATCGCGCCCTGGCTTCCTGGTTCTTCCGCAACACGCACTACGCTCATGGCGAGGAGGGAAAGGAGAACCTCTGGGGCAGGGGCTTCGTCAACGATGCGCTGCACGCCACCCGCGAATACTGGACGGGTCTCTTTGCCCACGGCTTCGGACTCTGCGGCACCACCCACGCCCAGTGGACGGCAGAGCTGGATGCCCTGCTCGGCCCCTGCCGCAGTCGCGTGACCGGCACGCGAGGCCACAATAGCTTTGAGGTCTTCCTCACCGGTGGTGCCTACGGTCCTGGGCGCTGGGCCATGCTGGATCACGATCTTTCCACCGTCATTTTTGATCCTCAAGGAAGCTCCCTCCTCGGGCTAGACACCATCACCCAAGATCATGCCACCTGGGCCCAGCGCAGTTATTTGCCAGGGCGGCAGCAGGGCTGGCTAGTCTGCGGCCTGCACCCAGGGGATGGCAGCTCCTATGCCAAATACAGCAGTGCCGAATATCGCGCCGGTTACGCTGGCCCTCCGCCCATCGTCCAACTCCGCCGTGGCGAGAGCCTGCGCCGTTGGTTCCAGCCCGGCCTTGCGGATGGCAAAACCTTCGTCTTCTGGGGCCGCAATCCGATGACCCAAGGCATCCCTGGCCCTGAGCGTTCCCGCACCTGGGTGAACCAGCCAGAAAAAATGCACGGATCGCAGGATGGCACGCCGCACATCGACGGCCAGGCCCGCTACGGCAACGCGGTGTATCATTGGCGGCCAGATTTCCGTGAGGGCGTCGTCAGCGCGGATGACCAACAGGTCACGCTAGAATTTTACACCCCCTACATCATCGGGGCCACACCGCCGGATGACACTGAATGGGGCATCTACAAGCCAGGTGGTCAAAACGGCCTCATCCTCCATGGCAGGGCCAGTTGCGGCGTCGCCATCTCCACCGATGGCGGCACCACATGGCATGAGGCAGGCCCTTTTCGCGATGGGCTGGACCTTACTGACCACGTCAAAGGACACCGCCAGTACCATCTGCGTTTTCATGCCCCGGCGGCACAGCTTGAGCAGGCAGGCATCTCCTTGACTACCATCTGCCAGGCCAATCCCGCGACCTTCCCGCGCCTGAAGGAAAACGGCACCCGCCTCCGCTATGAGGCCAGCGGCCGCGGCATCGTCAGCTATGGCCCCAACAAGGCCCAGGCCGCGCCGCGCACCCTTGAGGGAGCTTTTGACTCTCCCAAAGTGACGCTTGAGTTCGCTACCCCGCGTGGGGAGAGCATCCACGCCCTGCACATCGCTGCCCAGATTGCCTCCAACAATCCTCCAAGCCCCGACATCGCCTATCATATCGACTACTCCCTGGATGGCGGCCAAAGTTGGACGCCCCTGCTCAAAGAGGGGCGCATCGTGCGCCAGGGGGCTGAGCCTGCGGACTTTTGGTCGCAGTCCATGTGGAGCGCCGCGCTGGAGATCCCACAAAATACGGCCAGCAGAGCCCGCGTGCGATTCCACAATACCGGCGGCAAACGTTACCTGCGCGCAGAAGGGCACCTGATTTACCCCGTCAGCGGCACTGCCGCCAAAGTCACCTATGCCTGGACAGACAGCGCCGGTGACCATGAGCAGAGCCAGCTCCTGGACCACCGCCAAACCTGGGACATCCCCACCCAAGCCAACGTCAAAACCCGCTGGGTCGAGATCGCACATCCGTGAGGGCAGGGTGGTCCCCTCACAGCGGCAGGGGGTGGTCTTCTCCGAGCACTTTGACTTCCATCTCGAGCGTGATGCCGCGTTCTTGGAGGGCTTTTTCTTTGATCTGGGTGATGAGGTCTAGCACTTCGCGTGCGGTGGCACCGCCTTGGTTGACGATGAAGTTGGCATGGATGTCGGAGACGATGGCTCTGCCGACATGGCTGCCCTTGAGGTGCAGGTCATCAATGAGCTTGCCGGCGCCGCAGAGTTCGGGGTTTTTGAAGGTGCAGCCTGCGCTGGCACCTACAGGCTGGGTGGTGCGGCGTTTGTGGTGGGAGGCGGCCAGTTTGGCATCAATCTCTGCCTGGGGGGCTGGGGTGCCTCGGAGCACGGCGGAGATGACATAGCGCTCCTCAAACTCAGGTACGTTGCGGTAGTGGTGGGTGATCTCGGCCAGCGGTTTCTCTTTCACCGTGCCGTCGGTGTCGATGAAACGCACGCTGATGATCTGGTCAAAGGTCTCGGTGCCCATCGCGCCTGCATTCATGCGGATGGCACCACCGAGGTTGCCTGGGATGCCTTCCATCCACTCGAAGCCTCCCAGCCCGGCGTTGCGTGCGGTGCTGGCGATTTTTTTCAGCCGCGCACCGGCTCCGGCAGTGATTTGATGACCGCTGACGCTGACGTTTTCAAAGTCGCCCCTGGGATGGATGACGGCACCGCGGATGCCGCCGTCTTTGACCAGCAGATTGGAGCCGCGGCCGATGACGCGGATGGGGATGGCGGCGGCGCGTAGGTAGCGGATGATGGCGGCGAAGGCGGCCTCCGTGCGCGGCTCGATCCAATACTGGGCGGGGCCGCCGATGAGCCAGGTGGTGTGGCGGCTCATGGGCTCGTAGAGGCGTGCTAGGCCGCCGCCGTGTGCTTCGAGGAGGGTGGTCAGTTGCTCCAGCACGGGGAGGTCTCGTGCGATGCAGCGCCCGACTTCATGGACATTGCCGGCACCGAGGGTGATGAGGAGGTCGCCGGGGCGGAGGGAGTTGCCGACCCTGTCGCGGGCGTCGAGCATCGTGGGGGTGCTGGTGGTCTTGGTCCGTTGTTCGGGCTTTCGACGGCTTTGGTGAGAGATGACTTCCTCAAGGATGGTCTCTCCGGTGACGCCGGGCAGGGGTTTTTCGCTGGCGGGGTACACGTCGGTGATGAATAGCTCGTGCACGTCATCAAAGCTGGCCCCGAACTCCTTTTTCAAAAGCTGTGTGCGGCTGTAGCGGTGTGGCTGGAAAAGGCAGACGATGCGTTTGGCGTTCAGCCCTTTGGCCGTCGCCAGGGTGGCAGCGATCTCGCTGGGATGGTGCCCGTAGTCATCGACGACGGTGAAGTGCGCGCCGGTGTGGCGGATCTCAAAGCGGCGTCTGGCACCGCGGAAGCTGCGCAGGGCGTGCTGGATGGCCTCAAAGCTTACCCCGCAGCGGGTGGCGAGGGCGATGGCCGCCAGGGCATTGCTGACATTGTGCCTGCCGGGGATGCCTAGCGTGGCTGTGCCTAGGCAACGATTTTTTTCATAGACCTCAAACTCTGAATGATCGGGCCTCATGCTGAGGATGTTTGCGGAGAAATCATGCGCGCGGCTCCAGCCGTAGCTCACGCCTTGCGGCCCGGCGCACACTTCGCTGGCGACGGGGTCTTCGGCGCAATAGACCCAATGGCCAGGCGTCTGGCTGAGGAGCTGGCGAAAGACGGCCTTGATGGCCTCAATGCCGTCGTAGAAGTCCAGGTGTTCAGGCTCGATGTTGAGCACGATGGCGTGCTGGGGGTGGAAGTGGACGAGGGTACCATCGCTCTCATCGCCCTCTGCCACAAAAAGCTCCCCCTCGGTGTCCCAGTGGGCATTGGAGCCGAGGATGGGGATCTCTGCGCCGACGTAGTGGCTGGGCTTGAGGCCGCCCTGGCGCAAAACGTGGGCGGTGAGGGCGGAGGTGGTGGTCTTGCCATGGGTGCCGCAGACGACTACGCCCTTTTTGTTCGCCATCACGGCGGCCAGTGCCTCTGCGCGGCGCACGAGGGGGATGCCTTGCTTGTAGGCGGCCTCGTAGGCGATGTTGCCCGGCTTGATGGCGCTGGAGTAGATGACCATGTCACAGTCCTCCACCTCCTTTTCGGTATGGCCGTGAAAGAACTGGAGGCCCAGCTTTTGCAGGCGATCCGTCTCTAGGGTGGTGGCTTTGTCAGAACCGCTGACGCGATGCCCTAGGCCCAGCAGCAGCAGCGCCAGCCCGCTCATGCCGCTGCCCGCCACACCGATGAGGTCGATACGCATGGGATGGCGGCTTTCCTTGAGGAGGCTGAGGACGGCGTGGGTCATGGGGAGTCAGGGGTGCGGAGAGTAACCCTGATTCCCCCGGCGGCAAGGGATGCGGCCCTGCGTCGGATCTTTCCGCCCAGATTCCGCCGTTCTGGCAGACAGGAGTGTCTGCCTCACCGGGTGTGGCGGCCTCTGGGCACCAACTTCGGCGTCGGCAGCGCCGGTGAGTTGGGGCCAACCCATCCCGTCCCTTGGGCGTAACCCAGCGCATGTCTTCCCCTACTTCACGCACTTGGTTCATCACGGGCTGTTCTTCCGGTCTGGGCCGGGCCATCGCTGAGGCGGCACTCTTGGCGGGTGACAACGTGCAGGCCACTGCCCGCAAGCGGGAGGATCTGGAGCTGCTGGAGCACCTGGGCGCAGGCCGTTGCCAGGGGCATCTGCTGGATGTCACGGATGCGGCGCAGGCCCGGCGCGTGCTGCGTGAAGCTGCCGAGAATGCAGGCCGAATTGACGTGCTGGTCAACAACGCGGGTTACGGCCTCGTCGGTGCCGTGGAGGAATGCACGGATGATCTCGTGCGCCAGAATTTTGAGACGAACTTTTTTGGCACCCTGAATGTCATCCAGGCTGCCCTGCCGATCTTGCGGGGGCAAAAATCCGGCCACCTCATCACCATCAGCGCCGCTGCTGCTGTGGCAAACTACGCGGGCTTCGGCATCTATGGAGCGGCGAAAGCGGCGGTGGAGGCACTGCACGAAAGCCTGCGCGCTGAGCTGCTGCCCCACGGGCTGAAGGTGACGCTGGTGCAGCCCGGCCCTTTTCGCACGGATTTCATCCGCCGTAGCCTCGTCCGCGCTCCAGCCATGCCGGAGTATGCAGGCAGTGCGGGCAAGTTTGCCAACTACCTCTCCCAAGTGGACGGCAAGCAACCTGGCGACCCCGAGCGTGCGGCGGAGTTGATCGTGAAAATGGTGCAGGAGGGGCAGTCTCCCCTGCGCCTGCCGCTAGGCCGCTACATCACGCAAAAGATCCGCGCCACGGCCACGGCGCGCTTGCGGGAGCTAGAGACCTGGGAGCAGGCCGCCTGTGGGGTCGATTTTCCGAGCTGAGGCGCGGGTCATCCCAGCCTTGCGTTTCGTGGTCAGCACCGCAGTATGGCGCGGCCTGTCGCCTTGCTTCATGTTGCGTTTTCTCTTTAGCCGTGTCCTCCAGGGCGTCGTCGTGATCGTCGGTGTCCTGTGCATCACCTTTCTCCTGCTGCGGAAGGCACCCGGTGGCCCCTTTCAGGGAGAAAGAGACGTGCCAGAGCACATCCGCCGCCAGCAGGAGGCGATGTATGGCCTGGATCAGCCCGTGCCGGTGCAGTTGTGGAATCACATCGTCAATTTTGCGACCTTTCAGTTTCCGCCCTCACCGCAGACACCGGGGCGCAGGGTAGGGGAGATCATCGCGGAGGGTTTCCCTGTCTCTGCCCAGGTCGGGCTCGCCGCGCTCTTGATCGCGCTGGCGCTTGGCATCCCGGCGGGTGCCTTGGCCGCGGTGCGTCCAGGTACGTTGGAAGACCGCGCCAGTACCGTGGCCGCCACGCTAGGGATCTGCACCCCCAGCCTCGTGCTGGGGCCGGTGATCGCCCTCGTGTTTGGCCTCAAGCTACGGTGGTTCAATGCCTCCGGCTGGTATGATGCGGATGACTGGGTGCTGCCTGCCCTGACGCTGGGCATCATCTACAGCGCCTACATCGCGCGTCTGATGCGCGGCGGCCTGAGGGAAACGCTGGCCATGGAGTTCATCCGCACCGCGCGCGCCAAGGGGGCCTCTGAGGCGGCGGTCGTCTTCCGTCATGCCTTCAAGCTGGCCTGCCTGCCGGTGCTGAATTTCCTTGGCCCGGCGGCAGCGGGACTGATGACGGGCTCCATCGTCACGGAGAGCGTCTTTCAGCTTCCGGGGTTAGGTCAGCATTTTGTCGGCGCTGCGGTGAATCGGAACTACGAGCTGGCGATGGCTACGGCGGCCTTTTACGCGCTGCTCATCGTCGGCTTTAACCTGCTGGTGGATGTGGCGCAGGCGCTGCTAAATCCCCGCATCGGCTTTAAGGAGGGCGCATGAGCACGGTGGCAGCCCATCCATCCCCCTGGCGTCTCGCCTGGCAGCGGCTGTGCCGCAGCCGTGCCGCGGTGGCTGCGATGCTGCTGCTGGTGTTGATGGGCCTTCTCTGCGTGGTGGGGCCATGGTTTTCCCCCTACGGCCCGAATGACCAAGATCTCAATCTGCGCGCGGTACCACCTAGTGCAGCCCACTGGCTCGGCACGGATCCGCTGGGGCGTGATCTCGCCACGCGCATCCTGCACGGCGGGCGGATTTCCCTGCTGGTGGGCCTGCTAGCTACCGCTGTGGCAGCGGTGATTGGTGTGGGCTATGGCCTCGTGGCAGGGCTGTCTGGACGGCGGGTGGATGCGCTGATGATGCGCCTGGTGGATGTGCTCTATGCCTTCCCCTTCATCACCTTTGTCATCTTGCTGGTGGTCATCTTTGGCAGGCAGTTTGTGCTCATTTTCGTCGCCATCGGCGCGGTGGAATGGCTGACCATGGCGCGCGTGGTGCGCGGTCAGGTCTTGGCGCTGAAGAGGCTGGAGTATGTGCAGGCTGCCCGCGCTGCTGGGGCAGGTTTTTGGCGCATCCTGCTCCGCCACATGCTGCCGAATGTGATGGGGCCGGTCATCATCTATGCCAGCCTCACGGTGCCGGGGGTGATGCTGCTGGAGGCCACGCTCAGCTTCCTGGGCCTGGGCATCCAGCCACCCGATGCGAGCTGGGGGGTGCTGATCAGCGAAGGCGCAGCCAATATGGCGGTGAACCCGTGGATGCTGGCTGGCCCGGCGAGCTTTTTCACCCTGACCTTGCTCGCGCTTAACCTTTTAGGGGACGGGCTGCGTGATGCGCTGGATCCCCGAACCCTCAGCTGACGCCAGGGGCCCTTGGGCTCTTGCACCAAAGCCGGAACCCAGCTAGCAAACACGCACCGCGCCTCCTGTGAACCCATGAAATCAGACACCGTGCCTACTTTTCACCTGGCCGTGCTGAACCCTGGAGGCAGGGATCAACCTCAAGCTTTTCCCAACGGCGCGGGCCGGGTGGAGGACCCCGGCCATCTGCCGGTGAACTTCCACGCTTACGCTGCCTGCACGCGCGGTTTTTTCACCACCAGCGCGGCGGGCATCCCGGCGGAAAGGGCCGTCCTGCTCCTGATCGGCAGAGACATGGCACGCGCTGAGAGCGTGCTGCGCCAGCTCAAAGATGCCGGATGCCAGACTGTGGTCACCATCAAGGAAACGGGTGCGCAGCAGGTTGCGGCAGCTTTTCAAAATGCGGCCAACTGGGCTGCCTTCCGCCGTCTCTGCACCCAGGCTGACGGTGCTTTGGCGACGACGCTGGACACGCTGCCCCTTTACCAGGCTGTCGGCGGGCCCAGGCTACCGGTGCTTTTCCTGCCGCCCCCTTACCCGGTGGAGGAATGGGATCTGTCACCACCGCCAGGCAGCCCTCGAAGCGGCATCTTCATCGGCACCCGCCAGCTTTATGTGACCTCCCGGCTGCATCCCCTAGCCGTCCTTTTGGCGGGCACCCTCCAGGAGCAACTCTCAGAGCCCATGACCGTCATCAGTGGCCGCGCTAGCAACTTGCCGCCTGTGAAAAAACTCCTCAGCAAGCTCACGGACCCTTGCCTGGCCTGGCACCAGCAGGTCACGGCCCCTTATCCGCAGGCAAGGATCATCAGCAGGCAGTTGCCGGCGGCAGAATACCTGCGGCTCATGGCAGAGCACAAAATCGTCTTTCAGCTCGATCACAGCGCTGTGCCTGGGCAGGTGGCCGGGGATGCGCTGCTGTGCCGGATGCCCTGTGTCGGCGGGGATGGCACGGCAGAGCGGCTCATTTTTCCTGATCTCTGTGGTCATGGCAGGAGCACAGCTGAGCTCATGGACCTGGCGCGGCGGCTGCTCACCGAGGCTGCATTTGCCAAAGAGCAGGTGGAAAAAGCCGAGCAGATCGCCCGTGAGAAAATGTGCTTTTCCAGCGCGCGGCGTGCGCTGGAGAGCTTTTATCAGAGCCTCTGAACCCCAGGAATCGCCGCCATGGAAAAGATAGGTCCACGCAGGGCGTGACAGGCCACGCGCGCGAGGTAAATTCCCGGCTTTATGGCATTGCTAAAGGTTGAAGACCTCCAAGTTCACTTTCCCATCCGGTCCGGCCTGGGCCGCAGAGATGTCGTGCGCGCCGTGGACGGGGTGAGCTTCAGCATCCAGCCAGGGAAAACCCTGGGCCTGGTGGGAGAAAGCGGCAGCGGCAAGTCCACCGTCTCACGCGCCCTGATGAAGCTGATCCAGCCCACCGCCGGACGGGCCTACTATGAGGGCAGAGAGATCTTCGCGCTCAAAGAAGCGGAGTTTCGGCCCTTGCGGCGGCACATTCAGATGGTCTTTCAGGATCCCATCGGCTCCCTGAACCCGCGCATGACGGTGGAATCCATCTTGGCAGAGCCGCAGGAAATTCACTTCCCCGAGCGTGGGCGTGCTGAGCGGCGAGATGCCTCGGCTGAGCTCCTGCGCCGCGTCGGGCTGCCAGCGGAGTCCCTAGCCCGCTACCCGCACGAATTTAGCGGCGGCCAGCGGCAGCGCATCGGCATCGCACGCGCCTTGGCTGTGCAGCCTCAGTTCCTGATCTGTGATGAGCCCGTCAGTGCCTTGGATGTCAGCGTGCAGGCTGCGATCCTGAACCTGCTCAAAGACCTCCAGCAGGAGCTGGGCCTGACGGTCCTCTTCATCGCCCATGACCTAGCCGTGGTGCGCCACATGAGCGATGACATCCTGGTCATGAACCGCGGAGTGGTCGTCGAGCAGGGCAGCGCCGAAGAGGTCTGCACCTCCCCCAAGCATGAATACACGCGCAGGCTCCTTGCCTCCATTCCCGAACTGCCTAGCGCACCCGCCTGACACCTCATGACCCCCCTTTTCAAAAAATTCCTCGGCATCAACTGGATCCTCATGCTGACCATGGCTGGGGTGTTGAGCTTCGGCGTTTATGCCATTTACAATGCCTCTTACTTCCGCACAGACTCGCCCCTCAATCTGGATACGAAGTGGAAAGACCAGATCACCTGGATCGGCCTAGGCGTGCCCTTCTTATTGAGTGCGGCCTTGATCGACTACAAATGGCTGCGCTGGGCCTGCGTGCCGATGTATCTCGCTGGCATCGGCGGGCTTGTCTATCTGGAGATCTTTGGCGTGGAGGTCAAAGGGAACAAAGCCTGGGTAGAGATCGCAGGCCAGCGCATGCAGCCCTCCCAGTTTGCCATCATGGCGGGCATCGTCATGCTGGCCGTGATCTTCGGTGAGCTGCCGCGCGTGTGGCACGCCTTTCGCCGCCCCTGGCTACGCATCATCGTCGGCGGCCTCGCCGCAGGCATCCCTGCCGCGATGGTCATCAAGGAGGACTTTGGCTCTGGCCTCGTCTGGGGGCCTGTTTTTTTAGCCATGCTGCTCGTCGGCAGCATCCCTTACCGCTACATCATTACCCTGGTGCTCTCGGTTTTGTGCGTGATGCCCATCATGTATTACTTTGTGCTCAAGCCCTACCAACAGGCGCGCATTGATACGACTTGGTATCTCCTCACCAACCAGATGGACAAGGTGGATACCCGTGGGGATGGCTGGGTGCCGAACTATGTGCAGACCGCAGTCGCCTCCGCAGGTTTTGAGGGCAAAGGCCCTCTCTCCGCCAAAGTGCCTGATCAGCGCACCATCCACCGCATGTTCTTCCCAGAGGGTGAAGCGCATAGCGACTTTATCTTTGGCGTGATCTGTGAGGAATTTGGCTTCCGCGGTGCCGTCCTCGTCCTCTCCGCCATCGCCCTGCTGCTCTTGCAAGCCATCTTCGTCGCCTTCTGCGCACGTGACCCCATGGGTAGGTT
>JAIWOJ010000016.1 GCA_020216965.1 Prosthecobacter sp. | reverse complement strand
CATCCTGCTGCGCGTGAACCGCTTTTATAACTGGTGGCGCCATATCCGCGGTAAGGAGAGCTTTTCCCTCAGCCGCTGGGTGAAGCTCAAGGTGAAGTCTGCCGTCAATTTCGTCGGTCGTTACGAAGACCAACTGCAGGAACTGGCGCGCGCGAAGGGCTGTGTGGGGATCATTTGCGGCCATATCCACAGCCCCGCCAACAAGATGGTAGGAGATACTCATTACCTGAATTCTGGAGACTGGGTGGAATCCATGACCGCCATCCTGGAACATGAGGACGGGCGCTTTGAGGTCATCAATTACCACGAGTTTTGTGAGCGCACGAATCGCCAGCCCAAGGGCGCTGCAAAAAGCACGCCTGTCAGCAACGAAGAAGTGCCAGCCTCAGACCCTGCGCCCTGAGCCTAGCGCAGCCTGCCCCAGGCACCGCGCCCGGCGGCCTTGGCAGCGGCCTCTAGCTCCCTGAGCTGATGCTGATACTGGGCGGGTGAGCGGCCATCCGGCAGGGTGGTGCCGCCGGTGTGGATGCGGGCCAGCCCGGCGCGGACCAGTTTGGCAGAGAGGTCTTCCCCATCTTGGAAGAGCACAAAGGCGTAGCAGCGTGCACTGCTATACACGCGGTGCCATTTGGTATGCACGGTAAAGGGTTGTGTGGTCAGGAGCTGGCGGGTGAAGGCCGCTGCCTCCTGCCCGACGGCCACCGTCTGTGCCTGGCTGAGGCCGCCAAAGTAGCGCCCCTGGTCAGCCAAGCGGTCTGCATTTTGCGCGTAGGCGCGTTTCTCTGGGCAGTCAGCAAAATACAGGCGGAACTCATGCACACCGCCTTCATGGGCGATGTGAAAGCTATCTCCATCATTGTCCCGGTGCGGCTGCAACTGGGCATTCAGGATCACCTGAAACACCCGCGTGGCCTCACGCGGTGGGGTGAGGGGCGGCTCGACGACTTGGCTCCAGCCTAGCCAGCCTAGGACGGCCAGGAAAAGCAGCCGCCAGAGCCGGGTGTGCCTGCGTCCTCTGCGCCGTCTTCTCATGCCGTGGCAGCTTCAAGGGCCGCGTAGTCGATGGTGCGCAGGCGCTCTTGGCGCGCGCCCATGCGTGGCACGCAGTCTAACAGCGCGCGGGTGTAAGGGTGCTGTGGGCGGGTGAGGATATCTGCGGTGGGGCCCGTCTCCACGATCTGGCCGCGGAACATGACTGCTACGCGGTCTGCCACCCCGCGGATGATGCCGAGATTGTGCGTGATGAGGATGAGCGCCATGCCCAGGTCTCTGCGCAGGTCCGCCAGCAATTCCATGATCTGCTTTTGGATGGTCACATCCAGAGCCGTGGTGGGCTCATCCGCCACGAGCAGGCTGGGGCGGCAGCACAGGGCCATGGCGATCATGACGCGCTGCTGCATCCCGCCGCTGAGCTCATGGGGATAGGCGCGCAGGCGCTTTTCTGGCTCTGTGATGCCCACTTTTTCTAGCCAGCGGAGGGTTTCTGCATCGCGATCTTTCACCTCCGGGCGGTGCAGGGCCAGCGCTTCACCGATCTGGGTGCGCACGGTCAGTACGGGGTTCAGGGAGGTGGTTGGCTCCTGAAAGATGTAGGCGATCTCACGCCCGCGCACAGTCCGCAGTTCCTTTTCCCGCATCTCCAGCACGGGATGCCCGGCGATGCGGAGCTCTGCCGCGCTGATGCTGGCAGGCGGCTCTGGCAAAAGCCGCGCCAGGGCCAGGGCGGTCGCGCTTTTGCCACTGCCGCTCTCCCCCACGATGGCGATGGACTCCCCGCGCGCGAGGTCTAGGCTGATGCCGCGCACGGCCTGGGTGGGCGGTGCATCATGGCGGCGGAAGTCGATCCTCAGATCACGGATGCGCAGCAGGGGGGTATCAGGCATGATGGCGGGGATGATGGGCTGCCAGGCGGGGGCTGACAAGGGAGCATTGCGCCCCCTTCAGTCTGGCGCACGCAGGCGCAGCAGCGTCTGGGGGCGTGGGGTCTCGGTCAGGGCGGGCAAAAGATCACGCAGGGTGCAGCCGCGTGGAAAGGACATGCCCGCTAACCCTGGAAATCTAGCCTGGCGCAGGTGCAGCAGGGTTAGGTCTGTGAAAAGTGGCAGCGCTGGCCGGAGCTGGCGCAGCCTCGCCTCCACGGCTGCCGCGCGGTGGGGCGTCTGGGCTGGGTCAAACTCCGTCATCAGCGCCTCCAGCAGCAGGTCGAGCTGGGGGTCTGCCAACTGGCTGACATTCGGGCCAAGGCCGGAGCGCTGGCTGCTGTGCCACCAGGGCAGCACATCCCAGCCGGGGGTAAAGCTGGCCGCGACGAGGGCGACGTCAAAGCGCCCTGCCTGCAGCTCCATCAGGTAGCTGCCAGCGGGCACCTCCGTCACCGTCGTCTCCACGCCGATTTCCCGCCACTGGGCAGAAAGGGCTGCCGCGAGGCGCTGGCGGTCCGGATTTTCCGCAGGGATGACCAGGCGCAGACGCATCGGGTGGGCCAGATGACGCAGGCGGCCTTCCACATCCCGCAGCCAGCCAGCGGTCTTCAGCAGGTCCAGCGCTTGCGTGCGCCGCTCGGGGGCATGGGGGGCGGGTGCCATGTCCTCCATCCCCTTGGGCGTGAAGCCATACCCTGGGGGGAAAAAGCCATCATGCACGCGGCCCGCCGTGCCAGGCATCGCCTCCAGCAGCGCGCGGCGGTCGAGCGCCAGGGACAGCGCCTGGCGCACGCGCGCATCCGTGAGCTGCGGTGCCTCCGTGTGCCAGATGAGCATGAGCTGGTGGCTGGCAGGCAGGGGCATGGTCTGCCAGGCAACCGCGTCGGCGGGGAGGGGCTGCCAAGAGAGATCTAGCGGCTCTGAGGTGCTTTCTTGGGCAGCCAGCAGCCTGATCTGCCGGATGGGGGGCCCCTGGCCCTCAGGCGTGCGTTTTTCTAGCAAAAGGAGCCCCCCCTCCCGGCGTGCCACGCGCCAGGGCCCTGCGCCGGGCGGCTCTGCCTGGGAGAAATCCACCACATGCTGCTCTAGCCACGCGGCAGGTAGGATGGGCAGCAGCGTCCAGGCAGGGAGGGCCGGGCTGTGGGCTCTGCGGTAAGTCACCCGCAGCATGTCTGGCGCTGGGGTGGTGACCTCTTGAATGTACTGAAAGGCCTCCTTTCCTGCCACAGGCCAGGGCCGGGCCAGCACCTGGGTGAGCGTCGCGCGCACATCCTCCAGCGTCACCGGGCTGCCATCCGGCCAGGTCACCCCCTGGCGTAGGCGGAAGTCCAGCACTGGCTCCACCAGGGCGCTGGCCTCATCGATGATCTGGATCTCTGGCACAGGATGATGCCGGGGCGTCAACCACTGCGTCAGGGCCTGCTGAGCCTGGAGAGTCGGCAGCGTGCTGACCATCTCACACACACCATCCTCACCGAACCAGAGACGATGGGTGTGGGCGCTGTAAGCTGGATCTTTCGCAAAGGACTCAAGCGCCAGGCGCGCGCTCGGGGGCGCTAGGATGCGCAGAAAGGCCAGCCGCAGGGGTGCGCGAGAGGCCAGCGCCTTTCCGACATCTGCCGCGACCATCCCGCCCGGCCTCGTCAAGCGCAGACTCAGCCTGCTGCCGTGGCTGGAGATGGCCTCAAGGTCCCAGGTGCTGCGCTGCTCAAGGGGCAGGCTTTGCAGATGCTGCATGGCCTCAGCCGCAGCCTCTGGGCTGCTGAACCAGCAGGTCATCTCCTGCCGCCACTGCCATTCCTCCGCCAGCGCGGGGGCCAGCATCCCCTCCCGGTTATAGCGCAGCAGGGGCTCATGCAGCAGATCCAGCACCTGCCTAGCGGCCTGGTCTGCCGCAGTGTAGGGGTTTAGCAAGGGCAGGGGGCCAGGCAGCCGCACCACCAGTTGATCTGCGGGAGGTGCCTGCGTGGACATCTGCGCTGCGGGCCTGACGGTGGCAGCTGCCTGCGGCACCTCTTTGCGGCACGAGGCCAGCGCCAGCGCGATCAGCAACCCGAGCAGGGTGCAGGCAGGAGAGGGGACGTTTTTGCGCAGGGGCATCATCGAGCCCGGAAGCTACGCAGCGCCGCGGCAACCTTCCTGCGGATTCTGGAGAAAATGCACCCCGGCAGTGCCTTGGTGCCCCATTTCAGCCACAGGCCAGGCTGGCTTCCCGCGCATCCTGTGCCAGCCTAGGTCTCCATGTCCACGCCAACCCCTCTTTACAAGCGCATCGAAGTCTGGGTGCTCCTCCTGCTCAGCACAGGCGCGACCCTGTGGGTGCTCTCTGACGGTCCTGCCACTGAAGATGGTGCCCCAGAGGCCATCGAAGCTGCCGAGACCACCGACACGCCCACAAGCTCCCCCGCCCTCACCATTCACCGCTGCGTGCTGGAGCGTGACTACGGCAATGCACGCCTGGACATTGAGCTGCGCTACCGCAATGCCAGCCCGCGCCCGCTGGTGCTGCAGCCGCCAGATGTCCGGCTGCTGAGCAGCGATGGCAAAGAGGTGCCGCCCTACATCCTGCCCACGGAGCCCCCGCCCCAGATTCCCGCGCGCACCGCCCAGAGCGTGCGTCTGCGCTACTGGCTTGAGGCAGCCCACCTCCAGGGTGCCCTGCGGCTGGAGATTCGCGGCAGCACTGCCGAGGTCAAAAACGCTACCGCCATGGATCTGCAAACGCTGCCCAACCACCAGCCCAAGACCTGGCAGGGAAGCATCCCGTAATCTCTTGCGCGCTCAGCTAGCGTTTGCTTCCCGGCGGCGGCGAGGCACTGTCCCACTGCCTTGACCCTCGCGCGTGACAGATATTTTCAGACCGGCCTTGCGGGATCCTTCGTGATTCATCTGCTGGCCCTGCTGCTCTTTGCCGGGATCTTTCACACCCAGGCTGGGCGCAGGCTGCTCGGCCTCACCGATCTGACACCGAAACCGAAGCCAGAGCCTGAGCGCGAGGTCACGATGATTTTCCCTGATCAAATCATCCCCGTGCCCCAGCCGCCCAAGCCGGAGACCAAAGCCTACATCCGCACTACGCAAAATGAGGCAGCCTCCGTGAAGCCCGCCAACGCCGTCTTTGAATCCGACCGCAATACCCTGGCCGCCAGCCGCCTGCCCCCCAAAGCAGACGCCACCCTGATGATGCCCACCACGGAGGGGAATGCCCCCACCCGGCGCGAGCTAGCGAACCGCGACTACCGCGAGGGGCAGATCAAAAACGATGCCGTGGCCGCCATGCCCCCAGCCGCCCCTGCGGCAGCCGCGCCCACTCCAGCCACGCCGACCCCAGCCACGCCCCTGGACCCCATCCAGCCGCCGCAGCCTGCCAGCCCACCTGTGCCCGCCGCGCCGCCCATGCAGGTGGCAAAACTAGCGCCCACAGACAACACCCAACTCTCCAAAATGATGGAGGAGATGGACAAAGATGCCCCGCGCCTGGAGGCAGGCCGCCTGCCCTTTGAGGTTCGCAAGCCCGATCCACAGCCCCCGCCGGACATGCCCGCCACGCCTACCGTGCCCCAAGTCCGTGCCCCAGAGGATGCCCCGCCCCCGATGCCGGTGGCAAAGGCCGTGCCCATCCCTGATGACGTGCAAGCCACCGCAGGCAAGCCTGAGAGAGACGCCTTTAGCCCCTTTACCCGCATGGGAAAAAATGACGGTGCCATCAGCCGCGAAGGCGAAAATGCCGTGGACGCTGCAGCCACCCCACGCGGCATCTACATGCGCCAAGTCACCGGTGCCGTCGAAAAAAAATGGCATCTCTACGTCCGCCTAGCCCGAGATTCCGTGAACTTTGGCCGCGTCCGTTTCCGCTTCTATGTGGACCGCCGTGGCGTGCCCCAGGACCTCAAGATCCTCTCCGATGCACGCGATGCAGACCCACGCATGAGGGAGCTGACTCTACGCGCGATCCTGGATGCAGATATCCCCCCCATTCCAGCAGACTTGCTCCCAGAGCTGGAGGACGGTCGCCTGCCCATTGAGTATGAGGCCATCGTCTATTGATCCACCCCCACTCCCCCAGTCTCCCGCGTGCGCGTTCACACCCTGGACCTCCATTTTCAAAACACCCCCGGCCTCATCGCCGCCTACGTCATCGAATCCGAAGGCAGCCTGACCCTCATTGAGACCGGCCCCGGCTCCACCCTGCCCGCCCTGCTCTCTGGCCTGCGCGCCCTGAATTTTTCAGAAAAACAAGTCCGCCAGGTGCTCGTCACCCACATCCATCTCGACCACGCCGGCGCGGCTGGCTGGTGGGCCCAGCAGGGTGCCCAAGTCTATTGCCACGCCAATGCGGCCCGGCATCTGGTGGACCCCACCAAGCTCATCGCCAGCGCCCGCATGGTCTATCAGGACCAGATGGACAGCCTCTGGGGTCAGATGCTGCCCGCCCCGGCAGAGCGTGTCACCATCCTTCAGGATGGAGACCGCCTCTCCCTCAGCCGCAGCGGCCCAGAGATCATCGCCTGGGACACCCCCGGCCATGCCCGCCATCACCTAGCCTTTGTGCTCGGCAGCGCCTGCTTCACCGGTGACGTCGCTGGGATGCGGCTCCAGGGCACGGATTACCTCTCCGTCACCTCGGCACCGCCGCAGTTTGAGCCCGCCGCTTACCTCGCCTCGGTGGACCGGCTGGCCGTTGCGGGTTTTGAGAAACTTTACCTCACCCATTTCGGGCAGGTCACCGACCCCGCCGACCACCTCCGCCGCTACCGTGCCCGCATCCAAGACGTGCATGAGGCCGTGCGCGCTGACTGCACCGCAGGGCATGATGCCGAGACCATCCGCGCCCGTCATGCTCAGCGTGAGCGCGCCCTGGCCGCCTCCCAGGGAATCTCAGACACTGATTGGCAGCGGCTGGAAATGTCCAACGGCACCCACATGTGCGCCGATGGTATCCGCCTCTGCGTGGAGAAAGCCCGTTCCTGAAGGGCCTGTGAACGTAGCCCTGCCAGCCATGCCCTCCTTTTTCCCCCAGCTCCTCCTCACCTGCGGCCTCCCCCTGGCCGCCCTTTCCGCCGCCGATTGGCCTCAGTTCCTGGGCCCCACCCGCAACGCCATCGCCGCTGCGGACGAGCCCGCCCTGCCAGACACCCTGCCTGCCGACCTCAAGCCCCTGTGGAAAAAGTCCGTCGGCTCAGGCTTCGCCGGGCCAGTGGTCGTGGGTGACAAAGTCATCCTCTTCCACCGGGAGGGCAGTGACATGACCACCGAGGCCATGGAGACCACCACGGGCAAAGTCCTATGGCGCAGCACCTATGTGACAGACTATGTCGATAGCTTCGGCTTTGACAACGGACCCCGCGCCGTGCCCGCCGTGGCTGACGGGCGCGTTTTCACCTATGGGCCCGAAGGGCGCGTCACCGCGCTCGACCTCAACACAGGCCGTGAACTATGGAGCTACGACACCGCCTCTGCCCTCGCCTCCCCCCAGGGGTTCTTTGGCCGCGCCCCCTCTCCGCTCGTCCAGGGTGGGCGCGTCATCATTGCCGCAGGCGGCAGCCGGGAAGGGCAGGATGCCGGTCTCGTCGCCCTGGAAGCCACCACCGGGAAGCCCGCCTGGACCGCCGTGCCGGATGAGGCAGGCTACGCCTCCCCCGTGGCCGTGGGAGACCATCAAATCCTAGCCTGGATGCGCAATCGCCTCTGGCTCGTCAGCGCCGCCGATGGCCGCATCCTCAGTTCCCAGCCCCTGCGCTCTCGCATGGATGCCAGCGTCAATGCCGCCACCCCCCTGCCTTGCGGGCAGGGCCGCTGGCTCGTCTCCGCAGGCTACGGTGTCGGTGCCCATCTTTTCCGCCTGGAAGAAGGAAAAATCCATCCCCTCTGGCAGCGTGCGGACCTGCTAGACTGCCACTATGCCACGCCCGTCATGGTGGGGTGGCAGATCTATGGATTCCACGGCAGGCAAGAGACCGGCATGACCCTCCGGTGCATCAGCCCAGAGGGCAGCATCCGCTGGGAAGCCAAAGAAAAACTCGATGGCGGCACCCTCATCGCCGTCGGCAGCAAGCTGCTGATCCTCACGGAAGATGGAGAGCTGCGCCTGCTCAACGCCACCCCCGAAGCCCAAGACCTCATCGCCACCTGGCAGATCCTGCGCGCCGGCCACCGCAGCCACGCCGCCTACGCCTCCGGCATCTTCTACGCCCGCGATAGCGAACACCTCGTGGCCATCCGCCTCCGGTGAAGTCTATTACATGACTTGTACCTTAGCATGATTATCACAACACCTACTAGCGACTGGATACAACGAGCAGTTCGTGAGTGTCGTGAATCTTTCGACTCAAGCAGCCCATTCGTTGGCGATGCCTGGGTCCGCTTGCTTGGAGACATGGATCCCAAGGTGAAGATTGTGCTGCTTACCAGAACATTAATCACCGACTTTGCGAGTGGAGCTTCGGATTTAGATGCCGTCATCACACTCGCTAGTCGTGGTGTCACCGTGCTAAGCCTTGCTAACCTTCATGCGAAAGTCTATGTTGTGGACAAGAAAAGAGCTCTAGTCACCTCAGCAAATGCCACATTTTCAGGCATGAGCAGAAATGTAGAATGCGGCCTGACGACAGAATCAGCAACTGACGCCACTTTGTTAGCAGAAATGATCCAGATGGGTTTTGGGGCTAAAGTCAGCCCGCAGCGGTGGTTATCGTCAGATTTAGAAGCTTTGAAACCAAGTGTAGAAGCTCTGAGACAGGCTATGCCGCAATTACCAAGATCCTACTCAGGGACTGATGAGAATGTTTTTTTGGAGTTAAATGCGCCTGATTACAGTTCACTTACGGAATCACTTCCAGGTTGGCTTAGTCTCGTTTGGAAAGGGATTTCCTCACTGGGAAGATCATCGTTTAACATGCAAGACGTTGTGCGCGCGTGCACGCCGTTGATCAACGAGCGCTTCCCAGCCAATCGACACCCCCGAGAAAAGATGAGGCAGCAGATGCAAAGATTGCGTGATATGGGTGTAGTTATTTTCCTAGGCAATGGAAGGTATGAACTTGCCATCCGTCTGAAGGATTAAGTTTTCATCATCTATTTTTTACCTATCTAAGCGTTAGCTAGTCATTGACAGAGCTGCGTGACTTTGGGTATTTTGATTTGCCATGCGCCGCATCGCACCTGCCAGCCTCGTTTTTGCCCTTTGCTCTGCCTGCCTGCCTTTGGCGGCGCAGACGATTCACCTCGACGCCAAGGGCAAGCCCTCCCCCTGGGGGGAGTGGGTGGAGGCGGATTTCCCCTTCTTTAGCAGCGTGCTGGACTGCCGCGACCTGGGCGAGGGCTTCCCGAAGGACAACCTGACTCCGCGCGGGCTGATCCTGAACCTGGGGCACAACCTCTGGGCCTGCTTTGACACCGAGCTGCTGCGCCTCGCCTGCATCTGGGAGGGCGTGCCTGGGAAGCCACCCATCACCCCCAATGCGCTGGCTCCTGGCTCTTACCATGTGGCCGGTCAAAAGACCAAAGACGGCCAGGAAGACCTGCCGAAGCCGCTGGGCAAGGTGTGGCTGGCGAATGGCCTGTATCCCGGCTGGCAGGTGGGGGAAAAACCGAGCTTCACCGACCCGCGTGAGCCTGCGCCGAGTGCGGAGGAGGTGGGGCGGGGGCCGCTAAAGAACGCAAGGTTCCTTGGGGTGGACCTGGACGCCTCAGGCCCATGGCTGCGCTACCAGGTGGGCGATTCCCTGATCCGAGAGCGGTTGCGCGCGGTGAAAGCGGCCGAGATGCAGATTGAGCGCGTCATGGAGGTCAGTGCCGTCCCTGCGCCCTTGGCCCTTGTGCTAGAAGGAGACGGCGGAATCGAAAAGCAACGCTTTGAGGCCATGACGCCTGAGGAGCAAAAGGCATACCTCAACGCCCGAAGCGGGCTTCAAAACAACGGCAGCGCTCCTGGTGTAAAGATGAACGTGGAGTTCGGCAGCGTGACCGCTTCCTTTGCGGCGTCTGCCAGCCCACGACGGGTCAAATGGGTCCGCTTCCACAGGAAGCCCTGGATGCTATCCGAATCCAAAGACTCCTCAGACGTGGCCTCGAAACCTACCCACTGGCCCCAAGCCATCCCCACCCCCGTCACCCTCTCCACCTCTCCAGACGCCTTTGTCATCGACTCCATCCCGCTGCCGGTGCCGAATCCTTGGAAGCGCAATGTGCGCTTGGCGGATCTGGCTTTCCTGAATGATCAGGGCGATGCAGCGGGCGTGACCTTTGACGGGGATGTGTGGCTGATCTCCGGGCTTAAGGGTGATCTGGAAAAGGTGACCTGGAAGCGCTTCGCCTCGGGGCTGCATGAGCCGATGAGCATCGTGGTGCGCGAGGGCGAAATCTTCGTCTTCGACCGGAACGGCATCTGGAAGCTGATCGACTCCGACAATGACCGCGAGTGCGACCGCTACGAGATGTTTTGCAATCTCTTCGCGCAGACAGCGGAGACGCGGGAGTTTCCCAACTCCATGAAACTGGGGCCAGATGGCGTGCTCTACATATCCAAAGGCGGGCAGGAGGGCACCACGCGGGGCAAGCACAATGGCACCGTCATCAAGGTGGCGGCGGATGGGAAGTCGTTTGAAGTCATCGGCTATGGCCTGCGGCAGCCGTTTATCGGGGTGAACCCCCAGACGGGCATGGTCACCGCCAGCGATCAGCAGGGGCATTATGTGCCGTCCACGCCGCTGCACATCATCGAGAAGCACCACTTTTATGGGCACCTGCCCACCATCGCGGAAAAGGAAAAGTATCCCGAAGCCATCGCCGATCCCTGGACCTGGATCCCGCACCCCGTGAACCCCAGCGGGGTCACGCAGACTTGGCTGTTGGGCTCGAAAATGGGGCCGGTGGATGGTGAGCTGATCCACATCGGCTACAACCGGCCGGAGCTTTTCCGCGTGCTGCCGAACCGGCAAAGTGGAACAGCTTTGCAACCTGTTCAGTCCCCGGAAGGACAGGTTAAAAACCTCTCCCACTTGACCAAGCCGCAGGCGGCAGTCGTGAGCTTCTCGCGCGATTTTGATTTTCCTACCCTGAACGGCACCGTGAACCCGGCGGATGGGCAGCTCTATGTGACGGGTTTCCAAGTCTGGGGCACCGTGGCGACGAAGCTCAGCGGCCTAGCGCGCGTGCGCTGGACGGGAAAACCGCGCGTGCTGCTGATGGAGGTCACACCGACGGACAAGGGCGTGCTGCTGCGCTTCAATGCAAAGCTGGACCCGAAGCTGGCCACGGATCCCGCCAGTTACAGCGCCGAGCGCTGGAACTACAAGCGCACCGCCGAATATGGCAGCCCGCACCTGAAGCCGGATGGCAGCGCGGGGCAGGAATTCATGACCGCCAGCAGCGCTTATCTGAGCCAGGACGGCATGTCGGTGCTGGTCGGTTTTCCCGGCATGAAGGCTGGCGTGAGCCAGATGCGTATCGGCTGGGGGCTGAAAAGCGCGGATGGGCTGAAGGCAGAGAACACGGCCTACTTCACGCCCTGGGAGCTGGCGAACTTCGATGCGGAAAAGGAAGGCTTTGGCAGGATCGAGGTCGATCTCACCCCGCGCGCGGTGACGGCGGCGGCCATGGCAAAACCGACGGCGGAGGAAGGCGCGCGGCTTTACCAAATGTTTGGCTGCATGGCCTGCCACAGCACGGACGGCAGCACCGTGGGCAAGGTGGGGCCGAGCTGGAAGGGCCTGTATGGCAGCGAGCGTGAAATCGCCAAAGGCATGAAGGGCAAGGTGAAGGCAGACGCCGCCTACCTGCGGGAATCCATCCTGAATCCCGGCGCGAAGGTGGTGAAGGGTTTTGAGAAGTTCGACACCGGCATGCCCATTTACGCGGGCATCTTGAACGACTCGCAGATCGACAGCCTGATCCTCTACATCGAGACGCTGAAGTAGGCGTGTGTCAGGCAGACTGAGGTAGGGCGCCATGAGGTAGGGCGGCTTGTCCCTAAGCCGCCGGGTTTGGCGAGGGCGGGCGGCGCGGCGCTCTGGGACAGAGCGCCCTACCCAGAGCGCCCTACCTTGTGGCCTCTACCACGGGGCGCTCCGCATTGACGCCGAGGGCAAACAGACCCGCGCAGACAAAGGCGGCGGCGCAGAGCCAGACACCCTCGTGGTAGTCGTGGTTCACGTCCCAGGCGCGCAGCACGGCGGTGAAGAGTAGCGGCATCAGGCC
>JAIWOJ010000015.1 GCA_020216965.1 Prosthecobacter sp. | reverse complement strand
AGCGGGCGGTGTCTTGGGCGGTGTGGCGCTGATGACCGGTGCTACGACGGGACCTGCGACAGGACCTGCGTCTTTGAGTTTTGAGATGGGGGGGAAGGCGGTGACAGCGACGGCCTCGGCAGGACGGGCGCGTTTGACTTTGGGTTTTTCGTCCTCCTCAAAGAGGTTCAGCGCCTCCTTTTTCTGGTCATCTACCGTCTTTTTGACGGGTTCTGCGGGGTCTGGCTCTTGGGGCTGGACCGGCTCGGGGGCAGTGGGTTTGGCACCGATGGCGGGAAGGACGCTGCCTTCTTTGCGTGCCGCTTTAGGTTTGGCGGGCTTTTCCTCATCAATCAGCGAGAGAACCTCCTTTTTTTTCGCCTTTTTGGGCGTGGGGGCGCTCTCCAGCACCTCAGGTTCAGCGACTTCGCTGCCGGGGGTGTCTTTGCTGGTTTTTGATGAGGAGGAACGGGGAGGCATGAGGGAGGGTGGGCGTCTGGAGAGCGTCGGATGAAGCTGTCGGTAAAGGGGGCGGGAAGATGGCTGGAGAGAGGCTCATGGCTACTCTCCGTGGATGGGGGTGTAGGACTGGATGCGCTCAAAAACCTGGCGGCCGAGCATTTCGTCACCGGCAAGGGCGTCGATGACGTCCTCGACTTCGACTTGGCGGAGGACTTGGAGATCTCCCATGCCGCCCATGACGAGCTTGCGGGCGGTCTCTAGGTTAATGCCGAGAGTCTTCACGAGGTCTTGGGCCGCGTGGTCCATCTGGCCTTCAAAGACTTCCTCTGCGTGTTCATCACGCTCAATCTGTAACTCCATGCCGACGAGCCGCGAGGTCAGGCGGGCATTCTGGCCGCGGCGTCCGATGGCTTTGGACAGATCCTCTTCGCGCACGGTGAGGCGGGCTGATTTTTTATCAGGGGCGACCTGAATGCTGACCACTTTGACGGGCTCTAGAGCCTTTTTGATGAACTCCACAGGGTCAGGGGACCATGCGATGATGTCCACCTTTTCATTGTTCAGCTCACGAACGATGTTTTTGACGCGGTTGCCTTTGAGTCCGACACAGGCACCCACAGGGTCCACTTTTTTATCGCCGCTGTGGACGGCGACCTTGGTGCGGTACCCTGGCTCGCGAGCGATGCTGGTGATCTCGACGGTATGGTCTCCGATTTCGGCTACCTCAAACTCAAAGAGGCGGCGCACAAAGTTCACATGGGAACGGCTGAGGATGATTTCTGGACCGCGCGCGCCTTCTTTTTCTACTGATTTGACATAAAAACGCATCCGGTCGCCGATGGTGTATTCCTCGGTCGGCACGCGCTCCTTGTTGGGCATGACACCCTCAAACTTGCCCAAGTCCACGATGACGTCGCTCTTATCAAAGCGGCGGATGGTGCCGTTCACGACATCGCCTGTGCGATCCTTAAATTCGTCGTAGAGATTTTCTTTTTCAGCCATGCGCACGCGCTGCATCATGGTCTGCTTGGCCGTCTGGGCAGCGATGCGGCCCATGTTTTGGGGGGTGACTTCGAGTTCGATCTCATCTCCCAACTGGGCGTCTTTTTTTCGTTTAAGCGCTTTTTCTAGCGAAATCTCCTCGAAAGGATTGGTGACCTTTTCCACGGCGATCAGCTTGGCAAAGGCCTTGATGCTGCCTTTGTCGGGGTTGATCTCGATGCGTAGCTCCCGTGCAGGACCGATGCTTTTTTTCGAGGCCGCGAGAAGCGCTTGGGAGAGCACTTCGACCATGCGTTCACGGTCGATGCCTTTCTCCCTCTCGTAGTAATCGAATAATGCTTTGAGTTCCGAGGTCATAAAAAATCGCTCCATCCCCAGACAAAAAGAGAGCGGGGCGCACCCCACTCTCACGATGAAACAAACATGGCCCGGGAAAGGAAGTCTGTAGAGTAGAGCTAGCAGGGGAATCATCAAGTCAAAAGTAGATGCTTCTCCGTAGGGCAGAGGAAGGGTGAGGGGCCGCTTGCCCTGCAAGGCTTTTTCTGCTTTCTGCCAAGATCAGGATTCATGGCCAAAATCGAAAAAATCCCCACCGCTGAATTTAACCCCTTCTATGGCTGCTTCATTATGTCCATGGCAGTCCTAGTTTTTCTGGGAATCATTGGCTGGAGTGCTTGGTCTCTCATCTCCCAAGACAGAGCGATCTCGGTTTTTGCAGAAGATGCACCTGTCGTGCTGCCGCCCATCTCGCTATCGGAGGCGGAACGGAAAACTCTTGAGACGAAACTGGCCACTTTTGCTGCCGAGGCGAGAGCAGGGGGCAAGGCGAGCCTGAGCCTCAGCCTGGCGGAACTGAATGGCTTGCTTTTGCTTGCGCCAGATAGCGGATACGGGAGCTACCGGGACATGGTGCGTTTTGAGAAGCTGAACCCAGCGAAGAATCGTGTCGAAGGGCGTGTCAGCCTACCGCTGAACCGCATCAAATTCTGGGAAGGGAAAAAACGCTACCTCAATGGCACGGCTGAGCTGGAGGTCTTCACCCATAATCTAGGTGTCGATGCGCGTGTGGCGGATGTAAAAGTCCCTGGGCGTGAGGTGGCAGAGGGCTTTATTAGCGGCATGGGAGCCTGGACATGGCTAGCCCCATATCAGAAAATGGAAGTCATCGGTCCCGTGCTCAGCGCGATCAAAAAGGCGACCGTGACAGAAGATGAGCTGCTGTTGGAAACGCAGCCTTGAGTTATTTACTGCCCCGTCGTGCCTAAGGCAGCCACGATGGCGCGGACATTATGTGCCAGCATTGTCTCAAAGGTATGTGCATCGAGCGCGGTGCCATCAGCCACGAGGGGCGTGCCCATTTTTACGCCAGTGCTGCGGACGATTTCAGAAAGCACCTTGGGATTTGCCTGATCCTCAGGAAAAACGGCACGAATTTTTTGGTCCCGGATCACCTGGATCGTTTGGGCGATGTATTGAGGCGATGCATCATCCCCACGTCCGATGCCTAACACGGGCACACTTTTGAAACCATACTCTTTGCAAAAGTAGCCAAAGGCCGCGTGGGCAGTGACGAGCCTGCGGTCAGAGCGCGGGATGGCGCTGATCTGCTGCTGCGCCCAGCGCTTCAGCTCGTCAAAGCGCTTGCTGGCTGCCTTTGCACCGGCGGCGTAGCTGTCTTTGTTGGCTGGATCAGCGCTGGTGAGTTCATCCGCCAGCACGCGCGCAGCACGCTTCATGTTTTCAGCGCTGTGCCACCAGTGGGGATCGATGCTGCTATGCGCATGGTTTGGACAGCACACGAAAACTTCCTGAGACGGGTCCAGCTTCAGGGATGGGATGGGTCTCCCTACCTCCACGATCTTGACGCCAGCGCCCAGGCTATCACGAAGCTTGTCTAGGTAGCCTTCCAAATGCTTGCCCATCGCTAGCAAGAGCGTGGCTCCGCGCATGGCGGCGATATCCCGCGCCGCAGGCTCAAAGTGATGCACATCCCCGCCTGCCTTCAGCACCTCGACGACCTCCACTTGATCCCCACCGACCTGTCGGGCGAGATCCGCCAGGATGGGATGTAGTGTCGCCACCTTAACGGCAGCATGGCTTGAGCTGGCTAGCACAAGCAGGAGGGGGATCAGCAGTGATTTCATAGGAACTCATTAGATACGCACCACACTCAGAGGGCTTAGCGGACTTCTGGCCCGCCCCAGGCTAGGCTGACCTGAGCCCACACCGCGTGGTCCGTGCCGCGTTTGTTGGAGTTATCATAATTGTACTGCAGGCGCAGGCGTAGCGTGCGTGCGTCATTCGCATACCAGGTAATCCCTGGGCTGCAACGGAAGCGGCTGTCCTGACCGGTCTCACTATTTCCTGAGACAAACTCTCCCCTCAGGCCAAATTCCAGATTGTTCGGCAGGCCATAGAGCAGGCTCAGGTAGCAGCCGAAATCCTGCTGAGTCCTCAAAGGCCGCGTGTCATCAATCTCATCCTCCACCTTGAAGCGATTCATCATCGCCTCCGACCGCACACGAAAGTAGCGACCCCCTGGATCAAAGCCGTTTTCACGCCATTGATATTCAAAGTGCGCGCCGTAGATGCTGGTGCGCTGCTCACTAGCATTGTCACCCCATGCCCCGGAAAGCCCAGCACGAAACTGGTGGAAGTCATTGTAATTGAACACATTCGTCCAGTTTAGGGTGTAGGTGATGGCGTCTTCAGAAAAGTATGATTCGTCTGCGGCATAGCGGTGTTCCTCCTCGTCCTCATGATGCGCGTGACCATCATGGCTCGGTGGCTCTCCGACGGAAAAGTCAAACTGAGAAAGCCAAGGCAGTGGCGCGATCCAGGTCAGCTCCACGCCTAATGTCGTCAATGAATCATCCCCAAGCATACGAGTATTCACTAAGTATTGATCCACCCAATCAAAGCCATGGGGGTGGTATGTGTTTTGGATGCCAAAGCGGTTGTACACGCGCCCAAGACGCAGCTCAAACCCACCTGGCAGGTTTTTGAACTTCCAAAATGCCTCTTCAAAGATGGGTTCAAAGTGATCGTCCTCCCCTACCGCCCCCGCGTAGGTGACAAAAAACTCATTGTGATCGTCCAAGCGGCCGGAGAGAGAAAATTCGATATTTTGAAAGGTCACCCCATCGCGTCGCACTGGATCATGGTGACCAGCGGCAAGGTCCTCTTGGTCGATGCTGCTGGTGCCAAAAGCCGTGTCAAAATGCACATGGGGAAAGATTTTGTCCGCCAAGCTCACATCCAGTCCCGTCAGCCAATCTGCTGAGTCAACCTTACCATCCATCGGCAAGACCACCGGGGAGGACATCGCCGTAAAGGTGGAGTATTGATATTTCTGAGAGCGCTGGGCCTGAAACTGGGCCGAAGTCTGGGCAGGAAGCCGAGCGACCAGCACCGCATAAAATGCGATGGAGAGAAGAGAAAAGGTGAAGGTAGGACTCATCGATCGAGCAAGGTTAGAGGCAACATGTTTGCATCAGTGTCAATGAGCTTCATGCAAAATAATAGCATTAAGATCAACCGACCCACCTTCATGGAAACCTCAATTTGGCATTTGCCTTTAATGAGTCTGAATATTATGGTATTTATTGTATAACTCAGAACCATGATTTTTGACCGCCGTCTCTCCTTCCGCCCCAGGGCTGCTTTTACCTTTGTTGAGGCGATTTTTACCATCGCGGTCATCGGCATCATGTCTGCCCTAGCCGTTAGTGCCATCTCCAACGGTGCGCGCGACGCGAACCGCATCCTCGCACGCCAGCAGCAGGCTGCTGTGAATGAGGCGCTCACGAGCTGGGTGATGTCCCAGACACGAGTGGGTAGCACGGCCCAGGTGCGCAGCCTCAAAAACCTGCGTACCCAATACAATGCTCTGGGCACATCCCTCGCCAGATTCAACCTCCTCGTGCCCAACCCAAGCTCCGCAGACCCAAACGTGCGCAATGGCTACCTGGATAAAACGACCACCGATCACTTCCTGGAGCACACCAGCAACTCCGACCGCCTGCAGACGAAGGCGATGAAAGGCAGCGGCCAATACCTCGCCCTTCCCGTCTGGCAGGAGGGGGGCTTCCCAACCGTGGAACTCGTGAACGAATGACCCACGCAAAGCCTATGAATCCACCCAATCACCCGAAACACGCAGCCAAAAAGCGTGGCTTTTCCATGGTAGAGATGATCGCCTGCGTCTCCATCATCGGCATCATTGCCTTTATGGCGATCCCGTCGATCACGCGGATGAGGAGCGATAGCGAACGGAACCTGGCCATCTCCCGCGCCGAATCGCTGAACCTAGCCATGTCCACCTACATCCAGGTGGTAGGGCGCACCCAGGCCGCGCTGAACTGGAGCGGCAAGACCAATGAACAACGCTACACCCTCATCCGAGATTACCTAGCCTATGCGGAGGCCACGCTCAGCGCCTACATGCCGCAGGACTACACGGCCACCCTGCCCACCAGCATCACTGCCATGACCAAAACCACGCTCGTGGGGCCATCCGGCAACATCATCTACTGACCGCGCTTCCGTCCCTGCCATGATCTCGCAGCCACCCGCCCAGATCACCCACGCCCACTCTCGGGTGCGTTGTGCCGGGGGCTTTTCCCTTTCCGAGATTGTGATTACCATTTCCATGTTGGGCATCTTGGCGGGTGTGGTGCTGGTGCAAATGAGTGGCAGCTATGAAAAAGCCCGGGAAGCCTTGGCCCTGGAACGGCTGGAAATCCTCAATGGCAATCTCAAAGAGCGCGCCGTCTCCCTGCGCGAATATGTGCTGAACCGCTCAGATAGCTCCACCGCAGATGAGCTCCTCGTGCTCATGGACCTCCAGTACCGGAATCCAGACCCAGCCAAGGCCGATTTTAACAGCCCCTACATCGATCCCCGCTATCGGCCCACGACCTCAAGCTCCAGTGCCGACTATCGGCTGCGTTGGACGGGGCGCATGTTTGAACTGCTGCGCCCAGGCATCGCAGGCTCAGGGCTAAAGCTGGTCTTCGATGGTTCGGATATCGGCACCCCACGCACTTATCCGCCGAACTACAGCTCCAGCGGGCGCTGAAACTACTTCTAGGTCCAGACACATTCCATGTCCACTGCCACCCTTTCCGCACATGACACGGCCACCTCCCCCTCCTTTGGCGGGGCAGGTGGCAGCCATGCTGGCAGCACTGAATCCCGCCAGGCAGCCATCCTTTCCATGGAAGGGCTGGCGCTGCAGCACCGCATGCTTCCCATCACCCTCATGCGGGAAAGCTGCTCCCCAGAGGCAGAGCGCATCGTGCGGAAACTAGGGCGCGTGCCCTATGTGGCAGACCCATGGCTTCCCGTGATGATGCTCGGGCCGCTGCTCGTCATGGCACATCACAACCCGCGTGCTGGGGACATCTGGGGGGTGCCCCATTTCCTCACCCTGCGCATCCTCATCAGCCAAGATCAGTACCAAAAGACCCGCAAAGACCTCGTCACCCGTTTCGGCCAGCTACCCATCGCCCAGCAGAGCAGCTTTGAGGGCATGGAGGCTCCGCACTTTGATGAAATGGGCCTAGAGGGCACCTTTGAGTGGCTGCTAGAGCACTATCCTTACGATGAGGCAGAGGCCACCAAGCTGCGCGGTTTTTACGAAAGCCAAAAGGAAAAGAACCCTCGTCTAGGCATCAACCACTTCAACATCGTCCAGCGCAACCTCGGGGTGGCTCTAAACTACATGGTCACGCGCGGGCGTGATCTATGCTTCTCCGCCGCGGAAGCACCACGTCAGAATTTTTTCCCCCTGCCCCTGCTAGAGCGCCACAACGTCTATCCCCTCTATATCGGCAAAAATGCCGTCTTCATGCTCAGCGAGCACGCAGATAGCTACGCCTTTGAGGATGAATGGCTAAGCATGGGAAACAGCGCCGTGAAAATCATCACGGTGCTCACAGACCCCGCCGGGATCCGCGATGCCATCAACCGCGCGGGTGCCACCTTTGACCCCAGTGGTGTCAAGCTAGACAAAGCCACCCTCACCGCTTCCGCTAGCGCCAATGAGGCCGTCATCGACATCATGCCTGAGGAGATGGCCCGCATCAACCCGGCCAGCCCCAACCATACCCCGGAGGAACTCGTGCAGTGGGCACTCTTCACGGCCATCCGCTGCCGCGCCTCAGACTTGCACTTGGAAAAGTTCTACAACGTCGCCCGCTTTCGCGCCCGCATGGATGGCAATATGAAGACCATCCTGACCGCGCCAGAGGCCGTGCTGAACCGCTTCGTCGCCCTCATCAAAAACTATGCCGGCATGAACCAGAACCGGCAGGAAGCCCAGGATGGGCGCTTTGCCCTCAGCATCGGACGCCGCCGGGTGGATGTCCGTGTGGCCGCCGTTCCAACGCGGCGTGAGTTTCAAAAGATCATCATGCGCTTCCTGGATAAGCAGGATGGTGTGCGCCGCCTAAGCGACTTTAACCTAGGGCAGCGTCAGATCGATATCTTAAACCGAGCCATGACTCGTGACCAGGGGCTCATCCTCGTCACAGGCCCCACTGGCTCAGGAAAGACCACCACGCTCTACGCCCTGCTCAATAGCGTGAACGACGAAGGCGTGAACATTCAGACCATCGAAGATCCCATCGAATACGAAATCGAAGGCATCAACCAGACGCAAACCAATCCCGCTCATGGCTTAGACTTTGCCAACGGTCTCCGTGCCCTGCTCCGTGCTGACCCTGACATCATCCTCATCGGTGAATCCCGTGATAGCGAGACCGCCAACGCCGCCGTCAATGCCGCCCTCACAGGCCACCTCGTCCTCACCACCCTGCACGCCAACGACTCCCTGCGCGCCGTCTCCCGCCTCATGAGCATGGGGGTCGAAAAATACCTTCTGGCAGACTCCCTCGCCCTCTCTCAGGCCCAGCGCCTCGTCCGCCGCCTCTGCAGTTATTGCAAGCGGCCCACGCAGGCCACGCAGGAAATGCAGGACATGATGGCAAAGCAGAACGTCATCTCCCAGCCACTCACACAGCCCATCTTTACCCCTGTCGGCTGCCAAGAGTGCCATGGCACCGGTTACGCAGGCCGTGTCGCCCTCATGGAGCTGTGCGAAGTCAGCACCGAACTCCGGGATTTAATTGAGGAAGCTGCCCCCATGTCTGCGATGCGGGCAGCAGCCTTCAAGAACGGCTTCTTTTCCCTCTACCAAGAGGGGCTCATGCAGGTCATCGGCGGACATACCAGCCTGGATGAGATCAAGTGCCTCGCCTACACCGCCATCAGCTAAACCCAAGCCCCACGATGAACACCGGTCCTACTCACGATCTCTCCGCTACACGCTCCGGCGGTAGCGTCATCGTCGTCGATGATGAGCCCCACGTCCTCGCCGTCGCCTGTGCCATGCTCCAGTCACAGGGCTTTCAAGTTGTGCCCTGTGCCTCTGGAGAGGAGGCACTGGAAATCCTCCAGCAATCGATCCAAGCAGGCATGGATCACCAAGCCATGGTGCTCGACTTAACCCTGCCAGGGGGAATGTCCGGTTTTGAGGTGATGGACAGCCTGGCCACCCTCGCGCCAGACCTGCCTGTCATCGCCTCCAGCGGTTATTTCCAGGAGGATGCTCGCGATCTCTGCCAGGCGATCGGTTTTGCCGATATTCTGCAGAAGCCCTACCCCGTAGAGCACCTCTGCGCCACGGTGCGCCGTTGCATCGCGCGTGAGCGCTCACCCGTTCTCAGCAAATGAAAGCGCGCATCTCCATCGCTCAGCGCTTCATGATCCTCGGGGTAGCCGCCATGGCCGTCGCCGTGCTTGTGGCCTCCGCTGCCTTTCTGTGGCAAGAATTTCTGATCCTGCGCATGACCCAGCGTGCCTACCTGGGGGCCGTCATCCGCGCAGCTCAGGCTGAGCTTGCCAGTCAAGATCTACGCCCAGATCAGTTGGCTGGCCTGCGCGACTTAAACGCCGAGTCCATCGTCCACCTCAGGATGCGCCTGCAAACCGTAGAGGTTCCAATCATGATTCAGGAGCTGGGTTTGCGTGTGGAAATCGCGGGGCCGAACCGCAGTGATGCGGTCATCCCGCCTTTGGATAAAACGCCCTTCATCGTCATCCACGACACAGCTCAGCAGCTACAACCCCAAGAACCCCCAGCCAATGCCGTGCAGGACATCATTCTGCGCGTCATGGCTGGCAGTTCCATGGTGATCGGAGACGCTCCCCTGAGCCTACGCGCCAGCCTCCTTGGCGATGGCGGCGAGTGGCTGTTAGCGGGCGGCCCCCTCCTGGATGAGCAGCGCCGCATCGCCGGTGCCCTCATCGCCAGACAGCCCATCGTCCAGCCATGGCACTTACTCACCCTTCCCCGTCTCATGGTGCCCCTGCTTGGCACCGCCGCTGGCCTGCTGCCCGCCGTCCTTGGCTTCTTTTGGCTAGGCCGTGGCATCACGCGCAAGACGAATGAACTCAGCCTAGGCTTTCAGGCCATTCGTGCTGGCAACCTGAACCACCGCCTGCCCGCCTCTGGCGGTGATGACCTCGATCTTCTCCAAGATGCCTTCAATAACGCCCTCGCCCACTTCCAGGCGGAAGAGGCAAAGCGCCTCCAGATTCTCTCCGAATTCCACCAAGCCCGCAAACAAGCAGAGCAGGCCACAGCCGCCAAAGGCGACTTCCTGGCCAATATGTCCCACGAAATCCGCACCCCGATGAATGGCATCATCGGCACCACTTCCCTCCTTCTCGAGCTTGGCCTCGCTCCAGAGCAGGAGGAACTCGTCCGCATGATCCGCTCCTCTGGCGAATCTCTTCTGCACCTCATCTCAGACATCCTAGACTTCTCCAAAATCGAATCTGGCAAGATGGAGATTGAGGCCCAGCCTGTGGAAATGGAAAAACTCGTCGCTGAAGTCGCGGATGTCTTCTCCTACCGCGCCGCCGAAAAAGGGCTGGAGATCAATTTTCACATCGACCCAGCCCTGCCACGTTTCTTCCGAGGCGATTTCCAGAGGCTCAAGCAAGTCATCGTCAACCTCGTCGGCAATGCCGTGAAATTCACCGAAAAGGGGGAGATCCTCATCCTCGCACGCCAGGTCAGCCGCAAAAAGCCTGAAGGAGACATCCCTCACCTTCACATCTCTGTGCGCGATACCGGCATCGGTATTCCCGCTGAAAAGATCAGCCAACTCTTCCAGGCATTTACTCAGGCAGATACCAGCACGACTCGAAAATACGGTGGCACCGGTCTCGGCCTAGCCATCTGCCGTCGGCTTTGCCGCCTGATGGGGGGAGAGATCAGCGTGGTCAGTGAGGCTGGACGCGGCTCTGATTTCTTTTTTGAAATCCCCCTGATAATCTGCCCTGACACGGATGGGCGGGAGGAGGAGCTATCCTGGCTGGAGACCATCAAAGACCGTCGCGTGCTCTTCCACAGCCCACACCAGACCACCCAGCAAATCCTCCAGCAAACTCTCCAACTCTGGGGCGTGGCTGGCATCTCTCTGCCCTCCATGGATCTACCGCCCGCCCAGTTGGCGTCAGAGCTGGAAGATGCTGCCGTCCTCATCCTCGATGCACGCGATCTCAGTGCGGAGGCCGCGCAACCCGTTCTCTTGGCAGCAGCCCGCCAAGGTGTCGCCATCATCCTGCTACTGCCCCTCACTCGCTGGAAGCACCGGGATCAATACTGCCCAGAAGGCTACAAACGCTTTGTGAAGCTAGGCAAACCCCCAAAACGCCGGGAACTGCTGCGCTCTCTAGCGGAGCTCATTCGGATGCCACGCGCTGCCCTCAGCCCAGGCGTGCAGATCGCCGCCGCTCCACTTCCAGTGCCAGTTCCCGTCCCGGCATTCCCATCGCCACAGCCAGTGCCTATCGCCACAGCTCAGCCTATGCCGCAGCAGCAAGTCACGGCACCGACTCCATGGCCTGCCGCCGCTAGCCCTGCATCTCAGCCCACCCTTCGGCCCGCACCAATGCCTGCCACCGTGCAGGCAGCCAACCCAGAGACGGGCAGCATGAATCGCGCTGCTGCCGCCGGGCATGATGCCCAGATCTCCCAGTCCACCAACCGGGCCATCGCTGCCGCCGCAAAGGCGGATGGGGGTGGCTTTGCCAAACAGCACCCAGCCCGCATCCTCCTCGTCGAAGATCAGCCCCTAAATCAAAAAATCGCCGTCATGCTCCTCCAGCGGCTTGGTTACCAAGGCATTGATATCGCCAACAACGGCCAAGAGGCTGTGGAGCACGTCAGTGCTGCTAGCTACGACATCATCTTCATGGACCTGCAAATGCCCGTCATGGGCGGCATTGATGCTGCGCGCGCGATACGTTCTAACTTCCACCTCAAAAATCAGCCTGCCATCATCGCCATGACCGGACACGCTCTCACGGGCGTCAAAGAGGAGTGCAAGGCCGCTGGCATGAATGCCTTCCTTACCAAACCCGTGAGTCTGGATGACTTCCGCCGTGTCATCCCGCCCTGTCTGGAAAAAGAGGCCGCGCTCCGCCCGATGGCCCTATGAGGCTCCTTTGACGTTAGCTCGGGAGCAGGCTCAGACGCCTGCTTTCCCTCTGACTTTCCGCCAAGCTGCCCGCATCATCAGCTTAAAGCCGCCTTCGACCGTCTCATCCTAAAAAGGAAAATAGGAATCCAGATTGCTGCTTATTTGCCTCATTTTCAAAGGGATGGATGAAATCATACAGACACAGATCGAGTGAATGGGCTGACC